>NZ_CAXAVM010000116.1:0-22441 GCF_963972345.1 uncultured Gimesia sp.
GTCTGCAGCGGCACCCGCGTTCGCCAGGTTCCCGCCGACGCTGGCCCGGTTCTGAATCTGCATGCCACCGATGATATTACTGCTGTCCGCAATCGCCGTATAGTTTTCGAGTATTCCCGCATGACTGTAGATCTGGTAACAGGGAACTGCAGCTCCCAGACGCAGGCCTGCGTCATTCAGTTCCAGCGCCATGAGTTCCGGGATCTTTTTCAGATCGACAATCAGGTCGGTCGACAACCGACCGGTACGCACATGGTCAATTAAATCGGTTCCCCCCGCGAGCGGGCGGGCATTTCCGTTACTTCTGGCCAGCAGACCGACGGCATCTGCCAGTGAAGTCGGGGCTTCGTATTCAAAGTCACGCATCGCAGGTTCATCCCTCTCCTAATTGTCCTGACCACCAATGATTCAAGGCGAGTCTCTGAGTGGTCATTGAGTGTCACTTTGGCTTCATTATCAGTCACCTGTCAACTAACATCAATGCAACCAAAGAGGAACAGGCAGCCTAATTTCTTAATTTTATAATTTCCTTGAGAATAAAGCCTCTCTCCCGTCTGGCAAGGCCGATTCTCGCTCAACGAAGCAGAAAAGTTCCGATTGCCTGACCCGCAAGACTTACCTCGCCTATGCGGATTTGGTAACCTGCTTGCAGTAAACATCATATAAGAATATTTCGGGCCACAAAGGCCTGTAAGACGAGAGGCCAGCCCCCCAACACTCAAGGGAGTGTTAACGTAAGAGTATTACTGACAGGATGTCGTTAAATCGGGCCTTTCCGCCAGTTAGCTGCCCTGTCCAGTGGTCTCAGATCAACATTAATACCGCGACACAGAAAGTGCAGTCTGCACTCAGAGGCAGGTTATATAAGTGGCACGAAAAAAAGCGACTTCCATCTCGAATCAGAATTTTGAACAGCGAACGCAGGAGCTGGGCGAGCAGATCTGGGGTCTGCTCGAACGCCGCGAACCGACGATGTTCGAAAAACGCTGGTGGGACGATCGAATTCTCTCCTGGGCGATGGCCGACGAGTCCGTCAAAGTGCAGATGTTCCGCTTTGTGGATGTGCTGCCCATGCTCCGCTCTCATGAATCGATCGTCAGGCACCTGCACGAATATTTTGAAGATGTCCGTAAGCATCTCCCCTGGGCGGCCCGTATCGGCCTGGAACTTTCGACACCAAATTCGGTTCTCGGACGTGCCCTCGCCCTGAACGCCCGCTCCAATGCCCGCCGGATGGCCAGCCGCTTTATTGCGGGCTCTTCGGTCGATGAAGTCCACCGCACCGTCGATCGACTCCGCAGTGAGAACTTCACCTTCACATTGGATCTGCTGGGTGAGGCCGTCATCAGTGAAGTGGAAGCCGAAGCTTATCTGCAGTCCTACATTGACCTGATCAGAGGCCTGGCACCGCGTGTCCGCAAATGGTCCGAAAATGTGCAGCTTGACTGGGATAACCAGGGACACCTGCCCCGCACCAATGTTTCGATTAAGCTCTCTGCACTCTGCAGCCAGTTCAAACCCACCGATCCGGTGGGCACAATGGCGGCGGTTCAACCTCGGTTGCGAAAACTGCTGCGATATGCCATGAAGTACGATGCCTATCTGCACGTCGACATGGAACAGAATTCCTATAAGCCACTCACGCTGGAGATCTTCAAGCAGACGCTGATGGAAAGCGAATTCCGCGACTTTGACAACGTCGGCATTGTGATCCAGGCTTACCAGCCCCAGGCGGAAGCCGACCTGCTGGATCTCTTGAAATGGGTAAAAAAACGCAAGACCCCCGTCTGGGTTCGTCTTGTCAAAGGCGCTTACTGGGATTACGAAACGATCGTCTCGCAGTACCGTAACTGGCCGATCCCCGTCTTCCAGGAAAAATGGGAGTCGGATGCGAACTTCGAGAAACTGACGCTGACCCTGCTGCAGAACTTCGAGTGGCTCAAACCCGCGTTTGGCAGTCACAACATGCGCAGCCTGGCATACGCGATCGCCGTCGCACACGAACTGGATGTCCCCCCTTCGGCGTATGAGATTCAAATGCTGTACGGGATGGGCAAAGAACAGGCGCAGGTCTTTGCGGAGATGGGCCATCGGGTCCGCATCTATACGCCGTTCGGCGAACTGATTCCCGGCATGGCTTATCTCGTCCGCCGCCTGCTGGAAAATACTTCTAACGACTCATTCCTTCGACAAAGCTTTAGCGAGCACGTCAACCTGGAGACCTTGATGATGAACCCGTCCGATCACGCCAGCAAATCCAAACGGAAAAAAGCGTCCGCAGAAGAAAAGCATTTCCAGAACGAACCACTGACCGATTTCAGTCTGGAAGAATCACGCCAGAAAATGCGTGAAGCACTTGAAGCCGTCGAAGACCAGTTCGGTAAGGAGTATCCACTGCTGATCAACGGACGGGCCATTGATACCAAAGCTACGCTCACCTCACGCAATCCTTCGCATCTCTCGGAATCACTGGGAACCATCTCATCCGCTTCCGCCGACGATGCGATTGACGCCATCGACGCCGCCCGCCGCGCATTCCCCGGCTGGTCTAAGACCGAGCCCGAGTACCGCGCCGAATACCTGGAACTGATCGCAGCCAACATGCGGCGCAAGCGTTTTGAGCTGGCAGCCTGGATTGTTTATGAATGTGGTAAACCCTGGGAAGAAGCAGATGGCGACGTGGTCGAAGCGATCGACTTCTGCATGTACTACGCCGACCAGATGCGTAAGCTGGCAAACCCTCAGCATTGTGACGTGCCCGGCGAAGAAAACGTTTACTTCTATCGCCCCCGGGGAACTGTCGCCGTCATCGCTCCCTGGAACTTCCCTCTGGCGATTCTGACAGGCATGACTGCCGCCGCCCTGGTGACGGGAAATACGGTCGTCATGAAGCCCGCCGAACAGTCGTCTGTGGTCGCTGCCAAGCTGATGGACCTGATTCACGAATCCGGTATCCCCGATGGCGTTGTCAATTTTCTGCCCGGGATCGGCGAAGAAGTCGGCCCCGAACTGGTCGGCAGCCCGGATGTCGAGATGATCACTTTCACCGGCTCACGTGATGTGGGTCTCGCGATCAATGAATCGGCTTCCAATACCGACATTCGTCAGAAAATGGTCAAACGGGTTGTCGCAGAAATGGGTGGCAAAAATGCCATCATAGTCGATGATGACGCCGACCTTGACGAAGCCGTGCTGGGCGTGATTCATTCTGCCTTCAACTACGCCGGCCAGAAATGCTCGGCCTGTTCGCGGGTGATTGTACTCGAATCCATTCACGACACATTCGTCAGCCGTCTGGTCGAAGCCACCCGGAGCCTGAAGATCGGCCCCGCAGAAGATCCCGGCACCATCGTCGGACCTGTCATTGATCAGGAGGCCCGACAGCGAATTCTGGAATACATCGAAATCGGCAAAGAAGAAGCCACGCTCGCGCTGGCCTGCGATACCTCGGAACTGGACGAAGAAGGCTACTATGTCGGCCCGCATATCTTCACCGATGTCGACCCCACCTGCCAGATCGCCCAGGAAGAAATCTTCGGCCCCGTGCTGGCGGTCATGAAAGCTGATGACTTTGAGGAAGCGATTACCATCGCCAATGATACACCCTATGCCCTCACTGCCGGTATTTACAGTCGCAGCCCGGCTCACCTGCAGAAAGCCCGCATGGAACTGATGGCAGGCAACATCTACCTGAATCGCAATATCACCGGCGCCATGGTCGAACGCCACCCGTTCGGCGGCTTCAAAATGTCAGGCATGGGCAGCAAAACCGGCGGACCCGATTACCTGCTGCAGTTCCTGGTTCCCGTTAACGTCACCGAAAATACCATGCGTCGCGGCTTTGCGCCTACCGCAGTTGGTGAAGACGACGAAGAAGATTAAAAACTGGCAAACTGAGTTAATTTTTACCCGGAGGTTCCACTGGCAGATATTTTTTGAACTCCTGCAGGTGGTCTCCTTTTTCGATCAATTCCGGCGTCAGCAGGCCTGCAAAATAGATGGGCAGCGCGGGCTGCTCCTGCAGCTTATGGATCATCCACTTCAGACCGGCAGTTCCCCGTACGAGCACCATGACGCTGACTTCTCCCTTCTCTTCCCGAAATTTTTTCGTAAGGAGATGCGGGGAGTCACCCAGCCTTTGCGAAATGTATTGCTTTGAAGCCGGTATCGTGCTCGTCGATTCACAGCCGAACATGACAAGATACACGCCCCGCGAGCTAAACTCTTTCGCATTCGGTGGATCTTCGCCTGTCAGCTGTTTGTACGCACTGTCAGCCTGTTGCAGCGCCACATCGGACAGCTTCGCATGTTCGCTTAACGCTTCTGCAAACAGGGTCGACAAGTAGTATTTATCATCTTCATGATCGCGTACGCTCCACAATATTCGCGACCGCATGTTTCGATTGGTAGTATCATCGAACGGCGGAGCCATATAGACATCAAAGAGGGCCCGCAAAACATTACTGGTCTTATCAGTTCCCAGCCCAAACCCAAAATAGAGGGCAGCTTTCCGCACATCTTCGGGACCTTTCGGATCAAGCGCCTGATAGAAGATTTCAGTCAGACGGGGATCACGGGGCCAACCCAGTGCACCGGAAATCCACCCGAACATCGTATTCGGCGAAGAGGAATGACGAAGTCCGCGTCGAAACGCTTCCAGCAATTCGCGATCAGATAGTTCCAGCTTTCCCCGATTTTCAAACAACTCATCCAGTTTCCTGCCCGCCTGCACATCATCTGCAAAGTAAGACTGATAATCGGGAGCCACAAATTCTGGTGCCCGATAAGCGTAGGTTTCGTCTGCAGGGGGACGCGTGTAAGCAGGCAACCTGCTGGCAGGAGCCCCTTCCGGCAGAAAACGCGCAAACTCCTGAAGTCGCCGCTCCTGCAGCACCCGTGCTGAAAACAGTTCGTTGAAATCAAGTTCCGTATAATTCCGTTTTTCAAGATAATCCACCAGCAGCTGCCGTGCCTTCAACCCCTTCAGCAGGACCACTGCCGTCTCCTGCCCCTCATTAACGCGGGTCACAAATTCCAGCAACATCTCCTCCTGACCACGCAACGGTTTTGCGACCATTTCTCGTAGAATCTCCGCGGCCCGGGGATGCGTGGCAGAAACATCACTCCGATGAAAGACGATCACCCACAAACCCACATCATTAAAACGACTCACCTCCGGCGGGTCTGCTTTGAAGACAGCCTGGTAAGTTTCCAGCGCCGCCCCGATCGTGGAATCATTCAACCGTTGATAATCACTCAACAGTCCGAGCAGCAACTTCCGCGTCTGCTCTTTGTCGCCATAAGTCTGCATGCCCCAGGCGATCCGCTGCTGCATCTGCGCATCGAGTGACGGGTATTTGTCCATCAACATCCGCACCAGATTGGCCGAACGATTCGACACCACTGTCGGGCCATGGTACATCGCGTAATGCGCCACTCCGCTATCATCGCTGGCACTCGCGTGATACATGAGTTCGATCGCGCGAGGATCCTGCTGCTTCCGGTTCCAGATGTACTGATTTCCCACCTGGCCTAACAGTGTCGTACGATGCTTCGTACAATGCCGCAAACCGCGTCGAATCAAAGCCAGACGCGCATCAATGCCCGTCACCTGTAATTTGCCTTCCAGCAGTAGATCGAGCTGTTTGCCGCCTTCTATGTCGTCCGGGAAAAAAGAATCAAAATCCGGAGGCACATAACGATCGGTGCGGTTCCAGGCGAAAGGGGATTCAATTGTGAAGGGAACCGCGTCATCGGCAGGAATATCAGCGGCGAACAACGGGTGAGTCGCCAGAGAACAAAGCGTCAGCATCGCCAGCAGCAGCAACACACCTTGGGACTTCAATTCAGAGGTCAGTCTCATCACACGCCCCCTCACGTAAAAGTCAGCCGATTCAGGCAGGCAGGCTTTAACCGAAGCCGCCTCCCCCGCCATCACCCATGTAACCCCCTTCGGGGACATTCAGGTTGGCATAGTTGGCAAATCGCATTGATGATGCCATCCAGGTCAGATTGATAATTCCGGTCGGGCCACTACGGTGCTTGGCCACAATGACTTCCGCCAGACCCGGGTTATCTTCCGGATCGTATTTATCAGGACGATGCAGAAACATGATCAGGTCGGCATCCTGTTCGATGGCACCACTCTCTCGCAGGTCGGCCAGTCGCGGGCGTTTGTCATCCCGCAGTTCGACACCGCGGTTCAACTGGGCCAGCGCGATGATCGGGATATTCAATTCTTTACACAGGCCTTTCAGGCGGCGTGTGATCTGTGCAATCTGCTGCTCACGAGGCATCGTTTTGTCTTCCGGTTCGATCAGCTGCAGATAGTCAATAATGATCAGCCCCAGGTTACTGAGCCGCTTTAATCGTCGGCAGATCGCACTGATCTCCTGAATGGTCCGCCCCGGTTTGTCATCAATAAACAGAGGCATCTCGCTGAGTTCCGAAGAGGCTTCAATCAGTCGGTGGCGCTCGTCGTCTTCCAGATCGCCGGCCCGCAGTGAGTGACCATTGACGCCGGAACGAATACAGAGCAGACGCTCGGCCAACTCCAGCTTGGACTGTTCCAGGCTGAATCCAATCGTAGCCGTCCCGCCTTCATCGGCGGCCGCTTCGGCGAAGTTACAGACCAGCGCCGTTTTACCCATCGAGGGACGAGCCGCCAGGATGATCAGTTCCGATGGCTGAAAACCATTGATCTGTGTATCCAGATCCAGAAAGCCCGAGGTCAGCCCGGTCAGCATGCCCTCTTTCTGGGAGCGTTCATGAATCCGATCGAAGGCATCCATCAGGATGTCCCGGATTTCGATTTTATCCCCTTCTCCCTGCTGTTCCAGAATACTGAAGATGCTCTGCTCGGCTTTATTCAACACGTCCAGTGTGTCACCCTGCGGCGCATAACTTTCACGGATGATTTCGGTGCAGGAATGAATCAGGGTGCGTTGTACCGATTTATCTCGGACAATTTTCGCATAATACTCGGCGTGTGCAGCATGGGGTACACTTTCCAGAACCTCATGCAGATACAGCACTCCGCCGGCTTCTTCCAGTTCACCTTTGGAATCCAGTTCTTCCGCCACCGTCACCGCATCAATGCCGCGCACGCCGGAATCGTGCAAGCGGAGAATCGCGGAAAAAATACGGGTGTTTTTGTCACTGTAGAAATGGTTGGTTTTGACTATCTGTACCAGATCATCAATCACCACGTTATCCAGCAGAATCCCGCCAAGCACCGCTTTTTCCGCATCCAGGTTCTGCGGGGGAACCTTGCCGAACAGCTCTTCGACGGATTCCTGTTTCGGGCGGCGAAAATTTCCTTTACCGGCAACTGACATAACCATCCCCTGGTTCTGTAGGCAATAGAAGTGAGTTCTCTCTGCAGCTCGCTGGCCTTTTCAGAGCAAAGCCTCTCCGATGCGAATCAGTTCGCACTGCAGGAGCAATCATATAAAACGGAAAGAGGCCCGGCAATATACCGGACCTCTCTCTTATTCGGGAAACCTGATGTGGTAAATTGATACTTACCAGGCTGCGTTCAGCTTTTTTCTGCAGTCGGTACAACCCAGACTTTGACTTCCGTTTTTACCTTTTCATGCAGCTGCATTTTCACGGTGTACATCCCCAGTTCTTTCAGGGGGCCTTCCAGGCGAATGCTGTCTGCATCGATATCAAAGCCATTCTCTTTCAGAGACTTGCTGATATCAACGGCAACGATTGAACCGTAAAGATGACCATCTTCGTTGGCATTGGCTTCCATCGTCACGGAGTGCTTGCTCAACTTGTCGGCCAGATTCTTCAAAGACTTCAGACGGTCTTTTTCCAGCTCGGCCATCCGCTTCTGATGCTGGACGACCATCCATTTATTGTGATCAGTGGCAATCGTGGCCAGGCCATAAGGCAACAGGAAGTTACGGGCATAGCCAGGCTTGACCCGGACAATATCACCCTGCTCACCAAGGCTATCCACTTTTTCTGCCAGCAAAACTTCGATAGATGACTTAGTACTACCGACGACAGCGGAGCTACGTTGTTTACGAACCATTATCAATCACTTCCGTAATTTTGTATTATACAATCGTTTTAAAAATACTGTTACCTGTGTGTCATCCAGCAGCAATTGCGCCTCGATTAGAAGGGCACATCATCATCAGGAATCCCACCAGGAGTGTCATCATAAAAAGAATCTGCCGGATTCGAACCACCGCTCTGCGAAGGAGCATTTCCGCGTGAGGCATATCCGCCGCCCCCACCCGATGGTGCACCACCGCCGCCGCCCGATTCACCTTTGCCGCCCAGCATGGTCATGTTTTCGCCGACCACTTTGAGCTTGCTGCGTTTCTGTCCGGACTCTTTATCATCCCACTGATCCAGTTGCAGCCGACCTTCAATCAGAACCGAACGTCCTTTGGTCAGATACTCACTGGCAACTTCGGCCGTTCGCCCCCATAACGTCACATCAATGAAGGTGGTTTCTTCCTTGCGGGAATTGGAGTTCTTGTCAAACCAGCTGCGATTCACCGCGAGGCCAAGTTCAGCGACCGCACTCCCACCCGGTGTATAGCGCACCTGTGGGTCACGTGTCAAATTGCCTACCAGTATGACTTTATTAAAACTGGCCATAGTTGGCCTCCCTGGGGTTGAATGTTATAAACGGGAACATTCCAGAAGTACTATTTCTGAATCACCGAACCGGCGATGAGCCACTAGAGCGTATCACATTTAACCATCGAGTCTCTCAATCTACTATACGCGGCTCAAATGGCCCTGGAGACGCTACAGTCAAACTGGACACAGTCTAGTCTTCATCATCGTCGATGGCATCGTAATCAGGACCATCATCGTCTGCCTGCCCTTTGACCTCTTCTGCCGGTGCTTCGGGAGCAGAACTGGGGTCGATGGCAGAGACCATCGCATCAAACAGTGTTTGAGGCTGCTTGATTACCATCTGACGAATGACGATGTCACTCAGGTGACAGGCACGGGTAATCAGGTCCATACCACTGCCTGGCATCGTGAAGTAGACGAGATAATGCAGGCCTTTCATGTGGCCTTCGATCTCATAAGCCAGTTTGCCATCCTGCCAGGGGCGGTGTGCCACAATTTCGGCACCAGCCTTCTCGAGGATTTCCATCAGATGAGCAACGGTCCCTTCGTGATCAGCAGCAAATTTGCCGCTGTCCAGCAGGAACATGCCTTCGTAATTTACCATAACTGCTTTATTTTCTGCTACTGACAAGACTTTTCTCCCGGAATAATTTGGCTTACGTGATTCAGCCAGATTGTTGATCCAATTCTCATTTATTTCGTTTTGCCGGTTCCACTAAACCGGGATCTGTTTATTCAGGCGCATTAACCTGGTTCATGGCCATTTCAAGTCCTTCCTGAACCCAGCATTCGATCCCCCTGGCAGCATTGTCGACTGCCGTCGCGATCCGCTCGAATTCCTGTTTCCCCTGAAATCGACCCAGGACATAATCCGCGGCTGAAAATCCGGTAGGAGGTCGACCCACACCCACTCTCAGGCGTGGTACTTCCTGAGTACCCAGCTTCTGAATAATATCCTGTAATCCTTTTTGCCCACCTGCTGAACCAGAGCCCCGCAACCGGAGACGCCCGACAGGCAGATTCATATCATCACAAACGACCATCACATCTGTAGCTGGCAGTTTGAAAAATTGGGCCACAGCAGATACGCTGCGTCCACTTAAATTCATAAACGTTTGCGGGGCCACAAGTAATACTTTTTCGCCACCACAGGAAATCTCTGTAATTTCCGCCTCAAACTGGCTTTTTGATCCGGGTGCCCCGTGCCATTCCGCCAATTGAGTTAACACATCAAACCCGACATTGTGGCGCGTTCGTTCGTATTTCTTACCGGGATTCCCCAGGCCTACGACCACTTTCACAGCGACACCCGCCAGATACTATTTTCTTAACCCATTCTGATCACGCCCGGTGATCTTACTCTTCTGATGCTTCTGCTGTTTCCGATTCTGTTGCTTCTGCTTCTTCTTCTCCTGCCGGCACTACTTCTTCAACACCATGTGACAGCACATGCACGACGACCAGTTCCGGATCATTGTGAATCTTACAGCCACGAGGCACTTCAATATCGCTGACATGAATGGCATCGCCAATTTCCAGTGCATTGATTTTCACGGAAATGTAATCAGGAATACTGTGAGCCAGACAGTCCAGTTCCAGAGCATGCAGTGGCTGCTCCAGGATACCACCTTCTGTCGCACCGGGTGAAGTTCCCCGCAGTCTTACGGGAACATCCAGAGTGACTCGTTCGGAAGCGTTAATTCGCATCAGGTCGACATGCAGAATTTGTGTGCCGAACGTATCCCACTGCAGATCCCGCAGCATGGTTTCTTCGACTTTACCATCAACGTCGATTTCAAATACACGTTCGCGGTTCTTGACCAGATCCTGCAGTTCGCGCTCATCCACACTCAGATGGGCAGGATCCTGACCGTGACCATAGACAACAGCCGGAATCCGACCAGCACGGCGGATATGTCGACTTTCGATCGAGCCTAATTTTTCACGCTTCGTAGCACTGATTTTCTGCAATACAAAATCGTCTGACATTTCCCAACATTCCTCGAGGAGTGATACAACGGCAAACGTCGATCAACTCTTCATTAAAGACTTTTGAATCTATCACCTGACACTATGTCATTAAAATTTACTGTTGATGGTCAACCAGTACCCTGCCTGATCAGTGCTTACTGGCGTGCCCCTTTTATTGATGACTGTCTCTCACCATTTGCAACAGGCAAATGTTTCCCCAGTCACATCAATCAATTGGGCACAGGCTAAAGTCAGACAGGAAAGGCAGTTCCGTCCGAAAAGCACATAAGGTCCAAGGGCAACCCCAGCGATACCACCCGCCTGGGCGGCTGGTATTTCACCAGTTTGCTATAGTTGAAGCGTGCAAAAATAACTTCCCGCGCACAAATCTGCAACCGATTCCCCCCTCTATCTTGCTTGAAAGTTCCAAGACACACTGTTTTTTTTGATTTCCGGAAGTCGATTCTCCCCGTCCGGATCAGACCGACTTTCTTTCCGCCAGAAAAAGTGTACACAAAAACATGACACGAATCAACCAGCCACTCCCGACCGGCAATCAGGAACCCGATCATTCCTTCAGAAGGTGATTCCACCAGATTACATATTGGCTCAAGCAATACAGACTGTAGAATAGAGTGTGACTCAAATGTTCTGGCAGTTTCTGCTATTGTCTCCTCCCGTCATCTGGCGGGTTCGCGAGCCACAGCCTGGGACACAGTCAGACAAACATAAGGTTGAGTGGATGATTTCGAACAGAATAATCAGAACAAACGTTTTTTTCATTATAATCTGCCTGCTCCTGCTCCCGGCCTCTAGACTTTCTGCCGATGAGCCGGATGAAAAACTGGACCCGTTTCAACCCAATGCCGAAAAACAGGCTCCCGCTCAGAATCCGCTGAATCCCCTGAAAAAAATCATTCAGGGCTGGTTTGGCAAACCCCAAGCGGCGGGACAGGCGAACAAACCCGCTGAATCGAAAAGTCCTGACTATTATCGCTTCCCCCAGGATCTGGAACAGGAACGACGTTTTAAAAGCGTACAGCAGTTAATTGACGGAGAACAATGGGAAGCCGCGCGAGAAAAACTGCAACTGATGCTGGAGAACAGCCTGAATCTACCGGTTCACATCGATGGCGAACGTGAACTGATTACGGATCGTGAATTAATCTATGAACTGCTGCACCTCCTGCCGGAAGCAGAGCAGGAGAAATTCACTCGCCAGTATGAAGCCCTTGCCAGAAAACTGTTCTCCGATGCCCTGCAGAATAATGCCCCTCCCGAGACTTATGCAGAGATCGCTACCCGGTTCGCCAGCACCCCCGCCGGCTTTGACTCCATGAACTTCCTGACCTCGTACCATCTTGAGCGAGGGGAATTTGGCCTGGCTTCTCAGTATCTGCAGCGCCTGCTGAAAATGAACGCCCCGATTACCAAATCGCGACAATGGAGGACAAAAGCAGCCTACATCGTAAAGCAGACAGGTCATGAAGAACTGGTCGCCCAACTGCTCAATCCGGATAACGAGTCTACCGAGGGCAATCAACCGATCAAAATCGGTGGTGCCGAAGAAAGCCCGTTAAAATGGCTGCAGAAACAGGAAATCCTGCAAACCACCGCCAATCTGATGCTGACCGAATGGCCGATGCTGTTCGGCTCACCCAACCACGCCGCCCGGGCGCAGGCCGCCGATCCGTTACTGATTTCCCGCTGGTCCTATCCACTTACCTCAAACCATTCCATCCATACACAACTGCAACAGATCCAGGAAGATCTCATCAGTTCGAGTCATGCTACCATTCCCGCTCTGCCTCCCCTGGCCATTGATGGAAAAGTCATCTTCCGCACACTCAAGGGAGTGCAGGTTCTCGATGCCCGCTCAGGAGCCCCACTCTGGGAAGCAGCACTCGAAAACTCACCTGAAACAGCCTATATCAATGCGCAGCTCAAAGGCAGCAAGACCGCCCAGGCCCGAGGCCTGTTTGATGCCGAACAGGAACAACAGTCATTCTCACCTTATAACGGGACCGACCCGGACTCCCACGCTTTAACCAGCCTGCTCTACAGAAATGCCAACTGGGGCAGCCAGAGCAGCGACGGCAAGCACCTGTTCGTACTGGAAAGCATGCGTCTGAACCTGGGCTCATCCGGCTCGACAAGGAATTTCAACCGCCTGCGACAGCGGGGAGGCATTGATGCCGATCTCTGGTCAGCGAACCAGTTGGTAGCGTATGACCTGAAAACCGGCCAGCCTAAATGGAAAGTGGGGGGAACCCGCTTCGATGAATCCTTCGACCTGCCCCTGGCGGGTACTTTTTTCTTTGGTGCGCCCACACCGGCTGATAACGAAATTTACATTATCGGCGAACGGGAACGGGAAATCCGCCTGTATGCGCTGGATCCGGAAACGGGCGCGGAACGCTGGTCTCAACAGATCGGTAACCCGGACCAGGATATTGAACTCGACATGGTGCGCCGCTGGTGGATTGCTCCCGTGGCAATTGACCAGGGCGTCATTATCTGCCCGACGACAATTGGCCTGTTAACCGCCATCGACCGCCTGAATCATTCGATTCTCTGGTCAACCAGATACGAGCCGGCAACCGTCAGTCAAAACAACCAGAGATTTAATCATATCAACCAGACGCCCCGGGAACCCCTCAATCATCGCTGGTGCCCCTCTGCCCCCATCATCAGTGGGAATAAAGTGGTGTATACGCCCCAGGATGATGAAACGCTGGTGTGCCTTGATCTGATTACCGGCTCTCCCTGCTGGACCCGCCGCGCCAAAGAAAGCTCGCTCTACCTGGCAGGAGTGGTAGACGATCTGATTCTGCTGGTCGGTCTGAATGGTGTGCATGCGGTATCACTCACCAATGGAAAAACAGTCTGGAACAAGTCTTTCGATTCCGCGGCGGGTCTCCCTTCCGGTCAGGCAGTCATCGCCGATCAACGTCTGCACGTTCCCCTGCAGAGCGGACAAATCTGGACCTTTGACGTCAAATCAGGAATCATTCTGAACAAGCTGTTCAGCTCCGACTCGAGCCAGCCGCTGGGAAACCTGATTATTTACCAGGGTCAGTTTTTATCACTCAATGCCATGGGGCTGACCAGCTACGAACAGAAACAGACTTTTGAAGCGGAAATTGAGCAGCTCAAACTGCAGGACGCCCGTAATCCGCTGGTGCTGTTTAAAGAGTCAGAACTGCTGATGATGAGTCACAGCTATCCCCAGGCTCTGAAGAAGCTTGAGCAGATTGATTCTGCGCAGCTCCCTGTTTCAAATCGACCTCAGTATCAGGCAATGCTGATTGACTGCCTGACCTCCATCATTCGTTCTGACTTCCAGCAGCATGACGAACTGGTTCCCCGCTTGAAACAACAGGTTGCCTCCGAAACAGAACGCATCGAACTGCAAAGACTGCTTGTGGAACGTGCCGTGGCTCGCAAAGAGTTTTCCATGGCCCTGGAAACCCTGCTCAAACTCGCGGCTGCCCCGGTAGAGACATTCATCAAAACGGGCGCAACAGAGACACAGATTGACTGCTGGATTGCCGGGCAGGCCGGCGATCTCTGGCAACAGGCCACGCCTGCACAACAGGAACAGTATTCCCAACAGATCAGCGCGCGTGCCCGCCTGACTCTCGCGGCAGATACCGAAACCAGAGAACGCTTTCTGCAGCAGTTTGGTTTTCTCGATGCCTCAATTCCGGTGCTGCGGCTGCAAATCAACACCGCGATGCAATCGGGACAGTTCTTTGAAGCAGAACTCTGGTTGACAAAGCTGATGAAACGCAAATCGCCAGAACTGACAGCGGAAGCACTGGCCGGGATGGTACAGCTCTGCATCAAATTCAACCTGGCAGAGGACGCCGCTTATTATATGGATCAACTTTCAGAGCTTGATCCTGACCTGAAGGTAGCTGAGAATCAGACTGCTGCACAATTTCAGGAACAGTATCTTCAGAAGCTGACGACTGACAAACAGCAAACCATTCCCGGAAACTGGCGTCCCCGCAATCTGAAGCTGATTGTAGGAGGTTCGTCGCGAAATTATTCCTCGCGGGAAAATACGCTGGACACCAGTGGTTCCAGTCTGCCGTTTTACCGCTCGCTGATCCTGGCAGTCGAACCCAAAGAAAATCGAATGACGATGGAGCAGCCTGCAGGAAATCAGCAGATGTGGTCGACTCCCCTGCGGTCAACCATTCAGTCCCGCTCATCCAGCTTTAACGAGAGTGATGTGGTCGGCCATAACCTGATTCTGCAACATCGAGACATGCTGCACTTCTTTGACCTGGTCGATCGTAAACTGATCTGGAGCCAGAAGCTCGAGAAGGAACAGGCAAACCGCTATTACTCCAGTTCCTATCGACTGACGCCCGCGCAACTGGGAAATGAAGCCACTCTTGTGCATCGGCACCATCCTTCCATCGCCGTTCGCAGGATCGGAATGATCGCCGCTGCCAACGCAGATTACACCTGTTACTACAGTCGTCGGCAGATCATCCTGATCGATACCCGCACCGGGAAAGTGCGCTGGACCCACGAAAATGTTGACAAAGAGACCCGCGTGCTGGGCGACGATCGCATGATCTACCTGGTCACCCGGGATCGGACGACGAAAAAGATCCTGCGTGTCAGTGATGGCCGACTGGTGGAGATCGGAGAAACCGGTCAGTATCTGGAAAATGCGATTTACCAGGGTGAATCCGCGTTTGTTGCCATCTCGTCCCCGGAAGATGCCAAACTGCCTGGCTTGACCGCCGGCGTCAGTTCCCTCTTCAGTTTTCACCCCCAGTCTAAAGAATTGAACTGGAAACTCGATTTTCCCCGCGACTCCCAGTTCGGCCTGTTCAGCCACCATTACCTGTCAGCATTAAGTCCTAAGGGAGAACTGTCGATCGTTGATCTTAGAACGGGGAAACGCTCTGAGCTGGAAAACATCCCGCGGGCGGAACTGAAAGATCGTCAGAACTTCTACCTGGTAGCAGATCACGAACACATTTATTTTGCCGCTCATCTGCCTTCGCCCAATTCGATTTCAGTGAATATCCCCTCAGTCCCCGTCAACGGGATGCTCTACACTTTCAATCGCCAGACCGGGAAACGGCTCTGGAGTCAGGAAATCGACAAACAGCATCTGGTCCTCGACCAGCAGAATCTGCTGCCGTTTGTCCTGCTGGTGTCGCGAGATTACAAACGCATGGGAAATCGCTCTACCAGCATCATCCATCTCCAGGCGGTCGACAAACAGTCGGGAGACAGCCTGCTCTCCTGGCAGGCGCCGATTGACAATATCAAAGATCTGAATGTCGATTATGCGGAGAAAATGGTGGAAATTCTGACTTATAATGCAAGAATTCGCCTGTACGATGCCGATGAACTGGCAATCCGGGACCAGCAGCAGGCAGCGCCTCAGCCACCACCTGAACAACAGGCGACTGAAAAGAATTAAATTTCTGCTTGCGAAATAACCCACATCAAAATACAATGAGGGCGTTTCGCATCGGTATTTTCGTCAAACTGAAGAAAGCGTCCATGTACCGTTTCTTAGTTCTGATTCTGACTGCTTGCCTGGTTTTACCAGCCGCCCCCGTTTCGGGTTGCGAATGCAGTCAGCAGCAGACCAGCCAGGCCCAAGGCTGCTGCTGCAGCAAATCAGCCACTGATAAGCAGGTCCCGACAAAATCCTGCTGCTGCCGGACTTCCCACAAAACGGAAAAACAGTCTGAGTCGAATCACAAACAGACTCAATGTCAGAAACCGGATTGCCACTGTCAGCAGACGTTTTCCCAAACAGCAACAACCATCTCTGTAAAAGCAGTCGAGCTAGAGCAGCAGTTACGCAGTCAATTCGAATCGATCGACCTGACTTCTCAGCTCACTCACTCTGTTCGCCCCGCCGCCTCACGCCATTTTGAGCGGCGTCCCCCTGAAATTTCTTACTCCTCAGGGGAGTTTTGCGCGCACTTCTGCCTCTGGTTAATCTAGTTTTCCATCCAAAACCGGATTGACCAGCGCCGTTCTCAAGCAGCAGACGCTCTTGTCTGACGCTTGCGCTTTCCCCTGCCAAAACTGAATCACGCAGCGGAGAATCGGAACGGAACCTGCTTTCGTATATGTGCTATACAATCTTGTAACAATGACTTTTTTTAACTTTCAAGGAGAAACCCATGCGTCAAGTATTATCTATCGCTGCTTTAGTTGCAGTCGCTGCATTTGTTGGTCAGAGCTTTGCTGCTGAAGAAGGCAAAGCAATTTGCCCCGTTGCCGGCAAACCTGCCAACCCGGCACAGACTGTCGACTACAAAGGCGGAACCGTCAGCCTCTGCTGTGGCAAATGCAAAGCTGCTTTCACAGCCAACCCCAAAAAGTTTGCTGCCAAAGCCAACCTGCAGCTGGTTGCCACCAAGCAGGCCAAGCAGGTCAACTGCCCCTTCGCCGGTAAACCAGTCAATCCTGCTCAGTCTGTAACTGTTGCTGGTACAGAAGTAAAATTCTGCTGTGGAAACTGCAAAGGCAAAGCAGCGAAAGCCGAAGGCGATGAACAGATCAAACTGATCTTCAACGACAAAGCCTTCGAAAAAGGATTCAAAGTCACTGAAAAGTAATCTCTTTCCAGTCGACTGAATTGAGTTTTCCCTCAGCATCCATTTGCGGGCCAGCATGCTGAGGATAAAACGGGAGCGGGAGTTTTTAAGAAAACTCCCGCTCTTTTTTATTGTCTGAAACGAACTCGATCAGGTTGTGTATTCCGAATTCAGTCGCACATATTCCTGCGTCAGATCGCTGGTCCAGAATACAACCTGCTCCTCTCCAAACGGCAGTTGAACCTGAATCAGCACATCCCGGTTCTGCCTGATCCCATCCGAGATCGCCTGTTCGTTATAATCTGCGGGCCTGCCATCTTCATAAATCAGCGTTCCGTTGATATGCAGCACGATGTCCCGCTCAGTCAGTTTCACACTGGTGCGTCCCGTGGCAGAGACAATCCGCCCCCAGTTAGGATCGGAGCCTGCGATTGCCGTTTTCACCAGCGCATCATTGGCAATCGTGCGGGCAATTTCCATCGCGTCAGCACGTGCTGCTGCACCGGAAACCTCTACGGTCACAAAATGATCGGCCCCCTCCGCATCCCTGATAATTGCCTGCCCCAGTTCCATCGCCACTTCATCCAGTGCAGTCTGTAACTCTCCCCGTTCCGCATCCGACAACGGCTTCGATCCCGCAGCACCGTTGGCCAGCAGTATGACGGTATCACTGGTACTCGTATGGCCTTCTACGGAAACACAGTTAAAACTGCGATCGACGGCGTGTCTTAACATCTGGTCGGCCTGAGCCGCATCCAGGGGCGCATCTGTCATGATCACCGATAACATGGTCGCCATGTTGGGGGCAATCATCGCCGCCCCTTTCGCAACGCCACTCACCCGGATCTCCTGACCGCCGACGTTAATCAGCCGCGTCGCCTGCTTGGGAACCGTATCGGTCGTCATCATTCCCCGGGCTGCATTCAGAAAGGATTCGGAGTCAGCGCCCAACTGTTGAATCGCTGCGGGAATCCCGGCTTCAATCGGAGTGCGAGGCAGAAACCGGCCGATGATCCCTGTTGAACAGACCAGGACATCTTCCGCAGCAACATTCAAACCTGTAGAGACCAGCCCGGTCATCCACTTGGCATCTTCGATTCCCTGCTCCCCGGTACAGGCATTCGCATTGCCCGAGTTGATTACAACCGCTCGCAGGGAATCGCCGGGCACCCGTTCGCGGGAGACTTTCACCGGGGCACCACACACCTGATTTTTCGTGAATACGCCAGCACCGGCGCACGGCACATCTGAGACAAACAGCGATAAATCAAAGGTCGTTTTTTTTTCTTTGATGCCACAGGCCAGACCCGCGGAACGAAATCCCCGGGGTAATATCATGTCAGCAGTCAACTGCTTCTCCTCGCGATAATAATAGTTTCAGACGATCAGGCCCGTGGTTTCCGGGTACCCGGCCATCAGATTGAAATTCTGGACGGCAACACCGGCTGCCCCCTTGATCAAATTATCGGTGGCGGAGAACACAATCAATTGATCGCCGGCAAATTGCACCGAAATATCACAGTAATTGGTCCCCGATACATTTTTCGTCGCCGGAATCGCATCAATAATTCGAACGAACGGCTTGCCTTCATAGAAAGACCGATAGACGTCCAGCAGTTCTTCGCGGCTGACAGCTTTCGTCAGACGGGGATACATGGTCGCCAGAATCCCCCGGTTCATCGGCGTCAGGTGAGGCGTGAAAGTCACCTTGACTTCTTTCCCTCCCACGGTGGTCAGCACTTCTTCGATTTCGGGAGTATGGCGATGGGTGCCCACCCCATAAGCGGTAATACTCTCATTACACTCCGGATAGAGGGTTCCCAGTTTGGGATTCCGGCCCGCACCGCTCACACCACTCTTGGCGTCAATGATAATGCCCGTCGGTTCAATCAGGCCGGCCGCCATCAGTGGCGCCAGTCCCAGAATCGCTGTACTCGTGTAACAGCCGGGATTGGCAATCAGGTCGGCATCCGGAATCTTATCCGCCCACAATTCGGGCAGACCATACACGGTACTTCCCAGCCGGGTAGGGTCGATATGCACGTGGTGATACCATTTTTCATAGACGGCAGGATCGCTCAGTCGATAGTCGGCACTCAAATCCACGACCCGGCAGCCTTCTGCCAGCAGATCGGGAATGACTTCCATGCTGGCCACATGCGGGAGCGCACAGAAGACGAAATCAGAACGTGCGGCGATCTCGGCTGGCGTCAATGCTTCGCAGCACAGATCCAGGCGACCGGTCAGGCAGGGATGAATCTCGCTGATGTGCGGCGATTCTTCAGAACGAGAAGTGAGCGCCACGATTTCGACGTCCGGATTTCGCAACAGAATTTTAATGAGTTCCAGAGCCGCATAACCGGTGGCTCCCATGATGGCAACTTTTGTCATTGTTAACTGGTCCGACTAATTTTTGCTGCAGAACCGACTGCGGATCGACTCCTGCCAATAAAGATTCAAAACGTACATTCTAGGCCTGATGACGAAGACGACAAGTAACTGCGCAGAAAGGATCGCCCGCTTTATCCAGATTCTGTTCCGGCAACACTGATAAAACATCAGATCACCAAAAACAATTCAGATCCACCTGCTGAACTGACGAACTGCTTCCGTCTGTGTCAGCCCCCTGATTTTATAATGGTTGTTTAGAATCAACAAAGTCAACTCCCACACCGAGTTTGACTGTGATTCTTTCAAATTCAGGGGCAAAATCAATTCGGTTTCCTTTTCAAAAACGAGTCGACACATCACAATAAAATCATTGATTCAGGTCGTTTTTTCGACAGCCATTCAATTTGCCTGTGTTCCAGGGCCCTTAACAGGATGATGCTTTCGGTGAGGTCGTCATCAGGGTAACCAGCGGACATGCGCCAGTTCAACACGGAATAAAGAAGAGGAAAGAATGTCTAACGTTGCCAAATTAGCCGCCGATGCGCTGTCTGAAGGTGGTGGAATTTTTCGTTTGTCTCCCACATGGGTTCCCCGCTCATTTCTGCAGCCTGGTCGCCGCCTGAAACTGCATCCCAATGACTACTATGCATTAGGGACCCACCGCGGGGGGATTGATGAACGCTGGTTTGGCTCCACAACCGTCGCCGCCAACGAAGGCGCGCCCGATGACGAAGGCTTAAGCTACTGTGTTTTCGGCGGAGAGAAATTCACCCTGCGTGACGCCATCAGCGAACTCGGCGCTGAGATCATCGGCGATGCCATCTGGGGCAAATACAACCGCTGGCCCGTCTACTCCAAGTTCTTCGATAATATGGGACCGATTCCTCACCACATGCACCAGAACGCCGAACAGGCTGCGAAAGTCGGTCAGGAAGGAAAACCCGAATCTTATTACTTCCCTCCCCAGATGAACGCCATCGGCAATAATTTCCCCTACACGTTCATGGGACTGGAACCCGGTACCACCAGACAGGATGTGATTGACTGCCTCGACCGCTGGAATGACGGCGATAACGGCATCCTCGATCTCTCCAAGGCCTACCGCCTCAAACCGGGGACCGGTTGGCTGATCCCTCCCTGCGTTTTACATGCTCCCGGAAGTCTCGTGACTTACGAACCTCAGTGGGGCAGCGACGTGTTCGGCATGTACCAGTCAATGGTTGAAGGCCGTGCGGTTCCCCGCTCGCTGCTGACCAAAGACTTCCCCGAAGACAAACACGACAATAATGAATATCTCGTCGATGCCCTCGACTGGGAAGCCAACGTCGATCCGAACTTCAAGGATAACAATTACCTCGAGCCCATCGCGATTGGCGATACCGCCGCCGATGGTTATGTCGATCGCTGGATCGTGTATGGTAAGGTCAAAGGCGAACAGCTCTTCACCGCCAAGGAACTGACCGTTGATCCCGGCACAAAAGTCACCATCAAGGACACCGGCGCTTACAGTTGGATCACAGTCCAGGGTGAAGGCACCATCGGGAATCTGCGTCTGCAGACGCCCGCCATGATCCGCTTCGGCGAAATGACTGAAGACGAAGTCTTCGTGACGGAAAAAGCCGCCCAGGAAGGTGTCACGATTGAGAACACCGGCAGTGAGCCTCTGGTCTCACTCCGCTACTTCGGTCCCGATGCCTGCCCGAGTGCACCCAACATCGGTGACTATCGTAAATAAAACCGATCCCTCACACAGGAACTGCCCGAACTCTCGGGCAGTTTTCTTTTTGATCTTGCAAATCCTGCTAACATGAAGGACCGTCTCATGAGTGATAACGCAGCTAACACCTTACCCAAACTTCATAATGCAGCCTGGCCGGGTGTAGTCGGGAAAGGCCCTGACTCCGAACCCCCCATCGACCTGGATACCATGCTCGACCTGACTGCCGCCGCGGAAGTCGATGGCATCAAGTTTGACGGGACGGACCTCTTCCTGTTCGACCCTCATGTGAGCATCGATTCCACAGATGACGATTTGAAACAACTGGCCGAAAAAGTCCAGAGCCGCAACCTGGTGATTGGTTCGGTCGTAGCACCGGTCTGGCCTCCCACCGGGGGTGGCTCGGCCATGGGAAGCGAAGAAGAACTAGGCCAGTTTCTCGAACAGGTCCTCAAAGGCTGTAACATCGCCCGGAAATTGCGTGAACTGGGTGTGCGTCCTTACGGCGTCGTGCGACTCGACTCTGCAGCCGGCGTGAGCGACTGGGTCGGTGATCCCGAAGGCAACCAGGCCAAAATCGCTGAGACCTTCAAACAGGCCGCCGACATCGCCGCCGAGCAGGGCGAACGGCTCGCTGCGGAAGGTGAAATCTGCTGGGGCGGCATGCACAGCTGGAAACGTATGGTGCAACTGCTGGAACTGGTCGATCGCCCCGACACGCTCGGCTTTCAGGCAGACATGTCGCACACCCTGCTCTACCTGATGGGGTATAACGCCCCTGAAGATCGTCTGCTCCCCGAAAACTTCGACTGGAGTGATGAAGCGACCTTCGATGCCGCGTATAAAACCCTGACCGATGCCCTGCGTCCCTGGACGATCGATTTCCACGTCGCCCAGAATGATGGCACGGTACACGGCACCGGTTCGCACGATAAAACCGGCCGCCACTGTCTGCCGAAAGATCCGAATGGAAAACTCGATATCGTCAAACGGGCCGGCTACTGGCTCAAGGATGAAAGTGGCAACCCCACGAAGAAATTCGAGCACATCTGCTGGGATGGCTGCATGTTCTCGAACGAAATCATGATGAGCCCGCAGACCTGGAATGACATTCTGGAAGCCATGATTAACGTCAGAAAAGCCCACGGCTGGGCCTGATCCTGCT
>NZ_CAXAVM010000117.1:0-22308 GCF_963972345.1 uncultured Gimesia sp.
TTTTCGCACTCGTATAGATATTGCCCGCCTTATCAATCACCACGCCGCCGTGGGTCGGTCCCAGCACAGATCGGCCCTGCTCATCAAAGCCCCAGCCCGGCACAGTGTCAAACGTCATAACTCCGCAGCCCATTCGCACTGGAGCGACTTTTTCCGCCGCCGACAGCGAGACCGTTACGCTCAACACCACAGCCACCGCAAGATAATTCAAGCACTTGTTCATAATCCGGGTTCCCATTGATTTCATGTCAGTGTGGAATGGCGGGCCATTCTCAAACGATGTAAGTAACGACAGCCAGCAACCATACAACAACGGCTGCAGATCATTCCAGTATCCCCCTCCGCGGCACACTTTGCAACTAATCCCGTCAAAAACAGCATTTTCCGTCCTTTTCTGATTTTTTCTCAATCTCCCTGTAACACATTTCCCGGGCTTTCGCTGGGTAGTACAGGCAGGGGGGAAAACAACCTGCAACACAAATGTGAATCGCACAGAAAACTGATTCACTTCACCAGAGCAGACCTATTTCAGGAGACAGAACAATGAAACGTATCACACTCAGCCTGGTAATCATCACCACGGTTTTCAGCACCAGTTTGTTAGAACTCGCAGCCGGCGATCGTGGTCGCTCCGGGGGCCGCTCAGGAGGCTTCAGTCGCTCAAGTCGTTCAGGCGGTTCCAGCTTTTCACGCAACAGAAACTTTTCTCACAAAGGGAATTTTTCTCACAACAAAAACTTTTCTCATAAAAATAACTTTTCTCGCAACCGCATTCAAAGCCGGTCTCCCAAGACGCAGTTTTCCAACAAGAAGCATGGCAACTTTAACCAGTTTCACAAAACACCATCCAACTTCAAACAGGTTCACAAAACACCGACCAACTTTAACCGTAAACCGACACTCAATACGATTCGCGACCACCGCGGTGGAAACACAAAATTCACCCGCGAACTTCGCCAGCCGAACTTCAAGACCAAACCCGGAAATACAACCGTACGCCCCCGTCAGACCTTCAAACCAATCGACACTGGCAAAGGCAAGGGAAAACCGACTGGCGGCGGGTTCAATCGCCCCATCACCAAACCCACCAACGGAATTCGTCCGCGTCCCACAACCAGACCCATTAAACCGGGTATCGGAAACGGAAAACCGGGTATCGGGAACGGAAAACCGGGCAACGGCGGATTCACACGGCCCATTAAAGACACAGTCAATGTAATTAAACCGCTGCCCGGTAATGGTTCACCAAAGCCTTATCCCAAACCGGGTTCAGGAGTCACTAAGCCAGGTCCTTCTAAACCAGGTCACGGATTTGGTAACCATCATGGTGGTCATCATGGCGGAAACAACAACGGTCATCATCATGGTCACCACGGACACAAAGGCCATCACTGGCACAACCATCGTCCTCAATTTTCCTGGTGGTGGTTTAACTACTGCACTCCGCTGCAAAACTTTGGCCCCGGTAATTACCAGCACTGCAACTACGTGTACCCGACCTGCGACTATGTTTCTCCCGGCGGTCAGATTGTCGAAGACGTTCGCTGGTACCTGGGAATGAAAGGTCTGATGTTACCCGGAAAAGGTATCGGCATCGAATCGGTAGAAGCCAACTCTCCCGCCGACCTGACCGGCCTGAAGCCTGGCATGGTTATCACGAAATGTAACGGCGTCGTCATCACCGACGATGCCACTTTTGGACAGGTCATCGCAGAGTCAGGCGGCGTCCTGGAAATGGAACTGCTCGAATCGATGGACGGACCCCAGCTCGAAGCGACCGTGCAGATGACCCGTCTGCCCACCGCCAGCTTCTAGAGAGGATCACATTTAACCGTAGCGTCTCTCAATCTAATATACTTGGGTCAAATGGCCCTGGAGACGCTACAGTAAAACTGGATACAGTCTAGAGCGCATCACATTTAACGAAAGCGTCTAAGAAGCAGGCACTGCATGTTGCAGGCTGGCAACCCCCGAAAAGCGTCCGCCGAGGTGAAAACCCTGGCGGGCGTTTTTTTTGTTTGAGGTGAAGTCAATAAATTCATCTCCCACTTATATCGCTCATTTTGAGTATTTTGTGAAAATTTATCTCGAATCACAGTGGATCGCGGCAGGGTATTTACGTTTTAGATCACTGAGACTCTCTATGGAATACTCGCTGTCTTTGAGTAAACCGGTTGATCAACTCTTTTGTAAGGCGGGCCTTCGTCATTACAAATCAACCACGCGTCTGGTGGCTTCCGTCGCTCAGCTCGAAAGAACTGCGCACACGCCACTTCACGTCACAGGAGAACACATCATGCTATTCCCAAAACCAGATCGCCGCAGCAAGTCCACTCGTAAATCATCTCATGTATCCACCGTTGAACACCTGGAAGATCGTCAGCTGCTGTCAGCCATGAATTCCCTGCCCGCAGAGATGACAGACGATCATGTCTCGCCCGCCGACTTGAACACGACGCCCGAGTACGCCTCGATCGACGGGACCGGTAACAACATCGACAACCCGGAATACGGCAGTACCAACACGGAACTGTTGCGGCTGGCTGAACCGGACTACAGCGACGGTCACTACACACCAGCCGGCGACGATCGACCCAGTGCCCGCGAAATCAGTAATGTCATCGCGAATGCGAATTCGTCCGAAACCAATGACCGCTACCTCACAGACATCCTCTGGGTCTGGGGCCAGTTCATCGATCACGATATCACCCTGACCGGAGCCGCGCACGATGAACAGGGTAATCCACTGGAATCGTTTCCAGTCGAAGTCCCTGCCGGCGACATCTACTTCGATCCGGACGGCTCCGGCGGTGATCTGATCGACCTGAACCGATCTGCCTACGAAGTGGACGAGAACGGGATTCGACAGCAGATCAATCAGATCACCGCCTTCATTGATGGCTCCGTGATCTACGGCTCGGATGCAGAACTCGCCGCCAGTTTGAGAACTTTTTCAGGGGGACAGCTGGCAACCAGCGATGGTAATCTGCTGCCTTATGGAGAAAACGGATTTTTTCTGGCAGGCGACATCCGAGCCAACGAGAACGTCGCATTGACGGCGATGCAGACAATCTGGATGCGCGAACATAATCGAATTGCCTCTGAACTGGCTGCCGATAATCCGGACCTCACCGATGAAGAACTGTATCAACAGGCACGGCAGATCGTGGCCGCCGAGTTACAGGCAATCACCTTTAACGAATTCCTGCCGGCCCTGTTCGGCTCGGATGCCTTCAGCAGATACCAGGGTTATGATTCCACGGTCGACCCGGGTATTGCCAATGAATTCTCAACCGCCGCCTATCGCTTTGGACACACCATGCTCTCGTCCGAACTGCTGCGACTGGACGAAAACGGAAACGTCGCCGACGAAGGCAATATCGCGCTGCTGAACGCGTTCTTCAATCCCGGTGAAGTCGAAGCACACGGGATCGAATCCATCTTACGCGGGGCCACCGTGAACCTGGCGCAGGAAATCGATACCGAAGTGGTCAATGACGTCCGTAACTTCCTGTTCGGCCCTCCCGGAGCCGGCGGCTTCGATCTGGCGTCGCTGAATATCCAGCGCGGTCGCGACCACGGACTGGCAGACTATAACGCAACCCGGGTTGCCCTCGGACTGGATGCCGTGGAAAACTTCTCCGACATCACCTCCGATCCTGATGTCGCTGCCCGCCTGGAACAACTCTACGGCACCGTCGATAACATCGATCTGTGGGTGGGGGGCCTCGCCGAAGATCATCTGCCGGGCTCGAGTATGGGCGAAACCTTCTCATTCATCATCATCGATCAGTTCCAGCGGCTCCGCGATGGAGATCGCTTCTGGTACGAGAACGTGTTCTCCGGAGATGCTCTGAAAGAAATCAATAACACCACGCTCGCCGATGTCATCGAACGCAACTCGGATATCTCCGGTTTGCAGGAAAACGTCTTCTTCGCCCCGACGGTCATGCAGGTTGACCTCGCGGAAACGCACTCCGATGATGTATCAGTTCGCGTGAGAAAGGGTAACCTTGAAGTCATCGACAATCACACCAGGCAGGTCATAGGCAGTCAGTCACTGCACAGCGTGGAACGTCTGATGCTGACAAGTACCGACCCCGGTTCGCTGCGCATCCGTTATAAGGGAATCAGCCCGGCAGATCTGCCTGGCGGCCTGATTGTCGAAGCCGGCAAGGGACGCCATGACACGTTGATCGTCAACGGCACAAAACAGAGCGATACGATCGTCGTGAATGAGAACACGGTTGAAGTCAACGGCCTGCAACTGGAATTCACAGGCATCGAACGGATTGTCGTGCAGCACACCAGCGCCGATGACTCCATCCAGGTCGCAGGCGGACTCGACATTGATGTCAACGTGCTGGACATCGTAAGACACGATCACAGGCACGACGGACCTCACAGCAGAGAACACGCACAGCGACCAGACAATCACCGCCCCAGCCAGGGACCAGAACGACACGGTGGTGAAGATCGCGATACGAAACGAGACCGCAACGATCACGGCATGCTGGACCACGTCTTTGCCTCTTCCGACCTGGAGAAAGTTTTAGACATGTCTCACAAAAAACGCCGCCGGTAACGGCTGAACATTTAACTCAGAAAACAACGCAGCCAGGCAACCCCGCGAAAGCGTCCGATGAGGTGCAAACCTTGTCGGACGCTTTTTGTTTGTACGACTTTCAAATCATTTCGCTCGTACATACATCGCACTGAACCGGATCTCGGTTTTCTGTTCCCCTTCAAATATCACCCGCAGCCGATAGCGTTCCGGCAACCCTGTCACCTCCGTCTGGCCATTCCAAACGAGCGGCGTCTGAAACCCGCTTGCCGTCACCACCGCTGCCTGCGCTCCCGAATAGTCCGGCAGCGGGACCGCGTTCGCACTCAACAGTTCCACCTTCAGCCGTGCCTCGGGGCCCAGCCCTTCTGCATTCATGAAGAACTGCTGTGGTCCGTCTCCTGTTCGGGAAATCGCTGCCGTCAGAAATTCGCTTGTCGTCACCGGCATCTGGTAGTCACCCTTGCCGGTCGTCGTATCATCCACCCGCAGATCCGCAAACCGGTCGCGCGGCAGCGTGACAATGCCCACTCCCCCGCGTGGCGGCGAGCCCTGCCAGTTGCGTGGATCCCAGGCACCGTAATAAACAAAAGTCTGTTCGCCGATATTCTCAAAGCCCTGCCCCTGCAGCAGGCCTCCCTGGTCCCACTCGCCGTCGGCCCCCCGTTTCAGAAACGTCCATTCATGCGCGGGCTGACGAAACCGCACGCCATCATTGCTGACGACAAAGCCCAGGTCGACGGTTACATCCTTCCATTCCTTGCCCCCATGCCAGATCCCGGAAATGCCCAGCAGCACATTCCCACGGTTCCACACGCTCACCCCTTCGTGATTCTGTTCTCCCTCGCGGCTGCGCCCCGGTCCCAGCAGGGTATGTTGTTGCGGCCGGACGAAACCCACCGTGCTCGCCTGCGACCAGGTTTTGAAGTCGGGTGAAATGAACTGCCGCACCACGCGACCATGATAGGGTCGCGACGCTGCAATCGCGTTCTGCCCGTTCACATAATACAGGCCATCCCATTTGTAGAGTCCGCCGACCGGCTCAAAATGCAGCGGAGGCAGCAGCATCTGTTCCACCTGCAGCTCGGCCTCAACCGGTTTCGCCGCGTGCAGCGTTTTCCACCGCAGACCGTCGGCACTCGCGTAGGTCGCCAGTGTTCCCAGCCGCACTTTATTTTTGGGGAACCAGACATGCGCCCCCATCTTGTACCGCTGCTCCGGATCAGGATCGTCCGGTTCGTAGAGCACCTTGACGTTCAGAATGCCCATGTGCGGCTCGACCTGCACGAGGTTGTTCTTTCGATTCCCCGCGTATTCTACCAGCCCCAGGCCCGGCTTGGTCCAGTGCACGCCATCGCGGCTCTCGGCATAAGCGACCCGCCACGGAGACGAGCGAGGCACACTCCGATCCCGCCGATCCTCACCCGCCGCCACATACCACATCCGATACACATCGCCCACGCGAATGACCGAACCATAAAACTGCACGGCCCACGTATCCGGATCCCCGGCTCCCCCGCGTTTGACAACCGGATTCGCCGGATGCCGCTCAGGCGCCCGCATCACCAGTTTCAGATTCTGCGAAAACGGCAGCGAAACCTCATCAAAGGCAAACAGCGTCGTCGCCTGCGTCTCATCAAAATACCCGCCGCGTGCATCACCGCCGCGTTCATCACCGCCATCTTCTTCAGCAGCGAACACACCAGCCGCCCCAGCCCAGACAATCCCCGCCACCAGCAACAGACTTAAGCGCATCACCCTGCCCCCCGGAAGAAAGAAAGAGATATGAGATGCATTTCAGTGTAGAGAATTGAACCGGGGAAGCAATGAAATAATTAAAGTACTTCTTTCACAGATTCAAATGAGAATCAGGATGAACGTCTTGCTTGTCTATTATTCACTCCGGACTTCACATACTATTCTGTATTCATTTAAAACATTTTCTCAATGTGGAAATCATGATTTTAACAGAATGAATACTTTGTTTTTTGTTTTTTGTTTTTAGAGTTCAACCGAGAACGTAGAACCTATGCAATATCTCATCATCAATACACCTCTTGGCGAAGTCAATTTCTTCGTGTTCGGCGTCACAAAAGCCGTTTCGATTCATCTCGATTCGATCCCATTGTCTCCTGTACTTCCCCCCGGTATGTCAGTGGCAGGTTGCATTGGCATCCTGCTGAGAGTTCACTGCCATGAACCGGTTGATAATTTAATCTTCGAATGCCGCCTGCTGGAACACAAATTTACCGATCATGCGATCGACTGCGGAGAGCATCTCTATGCACACTCCTGGGAAAATGATCGGTCTATTTTGATGATTGGTACCGAAGACGAAGAATGCCTCAACGTACGACTCCCCGAAGATCAGCAGATTTACCCCGAATCAATCGGCAGTAGCGTAAAAGGTGTCTCAATTGAACTGCCCGAATTAGCAAAAGGCAGCGAAAACACATTTCAGATGATAGTCGCCTGGAACGATCTCCCCGAATCGAGAGAGAGTTCCTGCTGGAACGCGGTTGATTTTAAGCATGCTGAACTGTTGAAAGAGCTCAATAAAAAAAGTGGCCCGTGAAGGCTGCTCATTTTTATTGATAAGGATTATTTCCCTTACTTATTTCTTTCGGCTTCGTACACATCCAGCACAACTTGCAATCGTTCCTTCTGTTCGGCAGTCACTTCGAATATCTGTTCCGGACTGCTTTCGTGATGTACGGTCGCGCTGGGGGCAGAGATGATCGCGCGGAGCATGGGGATTTGATCGGGCGTCAGTGGTGCATCTACCCAGAGCCAGCCCTGCTTATCTCGCTTTCGTCTGATTTCCTGTTCTGCCAGACTGGTTTCTTCTAATTGAAGCAGCTCTGCTTCCTTTAAACCAAGTGAGATACCATACCGAAATGCGCGAGTGACGATTTTTTTCTGTTCTGCAGTTAAGGCAGCATAATGTGACTTGATTGCTTCGCGTGCATCGTCAGTCAGTTTGAACTGATTTCGTGACAGTACAGCGCTCGGGTTCGCCAGCCGTTCTTTTCGCTGCACTAAAAGTTGGTGATTTCTTTCCGCAGCCTGGATTTTCTGATTGATTCGCTCCATATCGGTGATCAGAGACAACCGCCGTTGATTGAGTTCCTGGTAGGCTTTGTCCCGACGACTCTGATCATACTTAAACCCCTGGTAATCCTGCTTGTATATTGCTTCAGTCTGTTGAAATTCCTGATGTTTTTCGGTGAGCCAGTCCGCAGACTGAATCAATAATATTTCGACACGGACCGGTTCCCATTCAGGACTTCGCAGAGAGCCCGCAAAGAACAGCCCCCGCTGATTGGGTTGCACTACTTCAGATTCAAAAACAAAGCGACCGCCGGCGGTCGTCACGACAAAGGGACCAGATCTGGAGTGACCGGGAAGTAACTGTGCGATCCGCAAATAAAGTTTTTCGGGGCGGCCCGCTCTCTCGGTAAAATACAATTGAAAATTGTCAGGAGCATAGCGGGTTGCCGGTGCGTGCTTGTGGCTGATGCGATAGTAAGGCAGAAAGGCACCATCCAGGCTCGGGAGTTTTCTAAGCATCAGTTTGAGAGCCGCTGCATCAGAAATGGGTTCCATGATAATCGAAATCTGATCCCACTTGTCATCCACGCGGCGGATAATCCCCAGTATCAATTGATCTCGATTGGTGATCACGCTCAGTTTCTGATCGGCTGCGTTGGGGGACCGCAGATAGCTGCCGTTAATCACGCGGATCAGATCATTTTCTTTGAGACCGGCCAGAGAAGCACGCGAGTTCGATTCGACCAGTTTCACGATCACCGCAGTCTCTGTACGAGGGGGAAAATCCGGAATCTCTGCATTTGCCTCACGGAGCGTTTTTTTATATTCAAAGACGGTAACAGTCTCAAAACCCATCTCATATTTTTTAGACGGAAACTCTGCCTGAACCGGATGTGAACCGATCAGCAACACAGCAACCGATATCAGTACTCTCATCAACCTGGCCCTTTATCAAATACGTCACATCAAAACATGGGTTCACCATAGAGACAAACAGGCACACATTCAAGTTGACCCATAAAAAAAGACAGCCCCGAAGGGCTGCCTGTCTGATTGATCTATAAAGTTGATTGAGCTCTTACAACTTCCACCCATCCGCGAGGACGGTGCCTTTCGGCACCACGATAATGCCGTCGCGGATCAGGACGTCGGTGTGGTCGAAGTCCTGTTCGGTGTGGCCGTTGGGTTCGATGCGGGCGTTTTTGCCGACGCGGCAGTTTTTGTCTACGATCGCGCCGTCAATGTACGCGCCGTCGCCGATGCCGATTGCCGGGCGGTCGTCGTTTTCCAGGGTCTCTTTGCATTCGTCCTGGTAGTAGTCGGCTCCCATGATGACCGAGTTGCGAATCGTCACATTCTTGCCAATTCGGCACCGCAGGCCGATCACACTGTTTTCAATCACCGCCCCTTCGTCGATTTCACAGCCGTCGGCAATCAGGCTGCGCTTGATCGTCACGCCTTCACAACGCGTCGGGGGTAAAAAGCGAGGACGTGAATAGATGGGGGATTTCTCAACCACAAAATCGAAAGGCGGATCGGGATGCGCCAGCGCCAGGTTCGCTTCGTAGAAGGAACGGATCGTGCCGATATCTTCCCAGTAACCGTCGAACAGATGCGCGTGGACCTTGTGCGTGCGAATCGACATCGGAAAGATTTCCTTGCCGAAATCTTCGTAGCTGGTCTTCTTTAACAGATCGACGAGCAGATCGCGGTTGAACAGATAGATGCCCATGCTGGCCAGGCAGTCGCGGCCCCGGCTTTCGATTCCCTGCTGATCGATCCACTCGGGAGACGTACGCACCATTTTCAATTCTTCTTCGGTCTGCGGTTTTTCCAGGAAACCTTTGACGCGACCGGTGTCATCCACCCGCATGATCCCGAACGCGCCCGCCTGTTCGCTGGAGAGCGGAACGGTCGCGATGGAGACGTCGGCTTTGGACTCGATATGGTTGGCCAGCATTTCTGCATAGTCCATCCGGTACAGCTGATCGCCGGAAAGAATCAGCACGTAGTCGATGTCCGACTGCTCAATACAGCGAATGTTCTTACGGACGGCGTCTGCGGTTCCCTGGTACCAGTCGATCCCTTCCATCGTCTGCTGGGCCGCCAGGATTTCCACAAAGCCGCCCCCGAAGGAATCGAACTTGTAGGTCTGACGAATGTGCCGATGCAGACTGACCGAGTTGAACTGCGTCAGCAGATAGATGCGGCTCAGTTCGCTGTTGATGCAGTTGGAAATAGGAATGTCAATCAGGCGATACTTGCCCGCCAGCGGAACGGCTGGTTTCGAGCGCAGCTGAGTGAGGGGAAACAGGCGCGTTCCCTTGCCTCCGCCAAGGATAAGGCTGACAACATTTTTCATAGAGCGATCCGATTCTAGTGCAAACAGCACCTTATAGCGTGAGTTCGTACACTTTTGTTAGCAAACTTAATGATCAGCTTGCTTATTGATGACGTTCTTTTTTATATCTTTCATGTTACTCAGATTGCGGCACGTAAGCCAGTTGATAATGCGATGTACTGCGCCGGTCGGACAAATTTTCCGATCGATTTCAAATCTGTATTGATCAGGCAGATTAGGAGAAACTCAGGCTGTGATCTGCTTAAACAGACCGTTAAGATAGTATCAATTCTTCTTCATTCATTACTTCCCGCCAGCCGTCTCGCCGAGGGGTGTCATCTTGTCGCACGTTAACTGTCCGAATTTATCACTGCTGCTGCGTTCTGTGTTCGTGGTCTCCGTTGTCTGCTTCTCCTCACTTTTACCTCGACTGGCGTTTAGTGAAACACCCTATACGCCTGCCATCGCGGAGGCTTCCAAAGAAGGGGAACAGGCAATCCAGGGCTTCCGTGTTCCCGAGGGAATGCAGGTCAGCCTGTTTGCCGCCGAACCGCTGCTGGCCAATCCGGTTGCCTTCTGCATCGATGAACAGGGCCGGTTTTATGTTGCCGAAACGTATCGCCAGGGAAAAGGGGTGGAAGACAACCGCAGTCACATGAACTGGCTGCATGACGACCTCGCAGCCGAAACGATTGCAGATCGGCTGGCTTACTTCCGGAAACATCTCAAAGACAAAGTCAGCGATTATGCACTCGAGCACGACCGGATTCGCCTGGTGGAAGACCGCGATGGCGACGGCATAGCCGACCATGCGAGCGTGTTTGCGGATGGTTTCAATAATATCGAAGATGGAACCGGCGCCGGTGTGCTGGCGCGGGGCGGTTATGTCTATTACACCTGCATCCCCCATGTCTGGAAACTGAGCGATACTGCCAATGAAGGCAAAGCGACCCTGCGGGAGAAACTGAGCAGCGGCTACGGCATTCGCGTCGCTTTTCGCGGGCACGACCTGCACGGCCTGCAACTGGGCCCCGACGGACGCCTGTACTTCAGCATCGGCGATCGCGGGTACAATGTCACCACCAAGGAAGGCAAGCACCTGTTCCGCCCGGATACGGGAGCCGTCTTCCGCTGTAACCTGGATGGTACCGAGCTGGAAGAATTCGCTTACGGTCTGCGCAATCCTCAGGAACTGGCGTTCGACAATTATGGCAATCTCTTCACCGGCGATAACAACTCGGACAGTGGCGACAAAGCCCGCTGGGTGTATGTGGTCGAAGGGGGCGATACCGGCTGGCGGATGTATTATCAGTACCTCAGCGACCGCGGACCATTCAACCGGGAAAAGATCTGGCATCCCGCCCATGCGGGTCAGCCGGCGTACATGGTCCCCCCGATTGTCAACCTTGCGGACGGCCCTTCCGGCCTCACCCATTATCCCGGCGTAGGCCTGTCTGACCGCTACAAAGATCACTTCTTCCTTGCCGACTTTCGGGGTACCCCCTCACAGAGCGGCATTCGATCCTTCGCCGTCCAACCCAAAGGGGCGTCGTTTGAACTGACCGACTCGCATGAATTCATCTGGCAGATCCTGGGAACCGACCTGGATTTCGGCTATGACGGCAGCCTGTATGTCAGCGACTGGGTGAACGGCTGGAGCGGTCTGGGCAAAGGTCGCATCTATGAATTTACCGATCCCGAACACGCCAAAGCCGCTCGGGCAGCGCACTCGGCAGAACTGATGAAACAGGGTTTCTCCGAACGTTCGACAGAAGAACTGACGCAACTGCTGGCCCACGTCGATCAGCGGATTCGCATGGAAGCCCAGTTCGCGCTCGTCGACCAGAATGCATTAGACGCCCTGCAGCAAGTCGCGCTGACATCGCAGGATCAGTTTGCCCGCCTGCATGCGATCTGGGGCATTGGCCAGCTGGGTCGCAAAACCAGCTCAGCAGTCGCCGGCATTCAGAGTCTGCTGCACGACAGTGACAGCGAAGTTCAAAGCCAGGCCGCCAAAGTCATCGGCGAAGCCGGGTTCACCGCTGCCGCGCCCGCGTTAATCGAACTGCTCAAAAACCCGAATGCCCGCGTGCAGTACTTCGCTGCCGTCGCGCTCGGGAAGCTGCAGGAACCAGCGGCGGTCGCCGGGCTGTTCGAACTGCTCACACAAAATAACAATGCGGACCCTATGCTGCGTCACGCGGCGATCCTGGCGTTGAGCCGCATCGGAAACACCGACGCGCTGATTGCCGCCGCGAATCATGAGTCTGCCGCCGTGCGTCTGGCAGCGGTGGTCGCTTTGCGTCGATTGCAGCGAAAAGAGGTCGGCCTGTTTCTGCAGGACGCTGACCCGCTGGTTGTTCTGGAAGCGGCCCGCGCTATCAACGATGAGCCGATCCCGGACGCAGTCGCTGATCTGGCCGCGGTTGAGATTACAGCCGACATGCCTGCTGCGACGTGTGCTGAATGCCAATTTCCGCAGGGGAACCGCCGAGAACGCGGCCACGGTCGCCAGGATTGCTGCCGACAGTAACGTCCCCGAAGCACTACGTCTGGAAGCGATTGAAGAACTCAACCAGTGGAACGATCCTTCGCCCCTGGATCGCGTGCTGGGTCGCTGGCAGCCGCTTGAGAATCGTTCGCCGATTGAACTGACGGGCATCGTCGGTCCCATCGTGCCCGACCTGTTTCAGAGCTCCGAAAAGATCAAGGAAGCCGGCACCGGACTCGCTGCGAAGTACGGCATCAAAGCAGCAGCGCCCCAACTGGCGGAAATGGTGGTCGATACGAAACGTCCTGTCGATGTGCGGGTCGCTTCGCTGAATGCCCTCAATAAACTCGGCTACGCCAGTATTGCGGATGTCGCCAGGACCGCCATCAAAGATCAACAGCCGGCGCTCCGCGTCACCGGCCGCAATGTCCTGGCGAAACACGATCCCCCGGCAGCGTTACCCGCGCTCGAACAGGCGATTCAACAGGGAACCACCGTCGAGAAACAGGGCGCCCTTGCCACCCTCGCGGAGATGCCATTGCCGGCGGCGACCGAGGTACTGATTCGCTGGATGCAGCAACTGGTTCAGCAGCAGGTTCCCGCGGAAATTCAGCTCGACCTGCTCAAAGCCGCGAAAGCGAAACAGTCACCCGAACTGGATCAGCTGATTGCCAGGTTTAATGCAACACGTCCCCAGGATGACCCGATTGGCGGTTACCTGGAAACCCTGTCGGGCGGCAATGCGGAGCGGGGGCGTGAAATCTTTTATGGTCGCAGCGATACATCGTGCCGTCGCTGTCATATGATCAGAAATAACGGAGGCGAAGTCGGCCCGGACCTCTCAGGAATTGGGATCGACAAAGACCGCCGTTATCTGCTGGAAGCCATTGTCGCCCCCAATAAAGCGATCGCCAAAGGATTCGAAACGGCAGTGCTGGCGATGCTGGACGGAAAAGTTCTGGTCGGCATCATTCGCAAAGAGACCGATACCGAACTGGAGCTGATGGACGCCAAAGGGACCGTGATTCGAGTCGTCAAAGCGGACATCGACGAACGGGCTTCAGGGAAATCGGCGATGCCGGAAGAGATTGTCAAACAGCTCAGCAAAGACGATCTGCGGGATCTGGTGGAATACCTCAGCCAGCAGAAGCAGAAACAGAAACAGAAAGCCACGTCTACCAAACATGAAAGATAAGTGACCGTTGTTGTAACGGATCATTAATTATAGAATCGCCTCCTTGTTTTGGGTGGACGAGCCGAGTAAAATGAGGGCATAAGCAAACAGAGAAACAACCTCTGTCATGTTGATTCAAAATCGTGAGTTGACCCTACAAATATTAAACTGGGGACCCACGAGATTCGGCTGCGTGTATATCCGGTATATCCGGCTCACACAACCCGAGTTATCAGGTCCCCACTTTGCAATCACGGGTTCTAATATACCCGCGTATGAATCACTTGGCGGAGGTTTTTTTATGGGCTTGTTCGACCGGCAGGAATCCGGGAATCTGGAAAAAGCCAAGCCGCTGGCCGCCCGTATGCGTCCTCGCTCCCTTGATGAATTCGTCGGGCAGTCGCATTTCCTGGGCGAAGGCAAATTACTGCGTCGCATTCTGGCCGCAGACCGTATCGGCTCGCTGATCTTTTATGGATCTCCCGGTACAGGAAAAACGTCGCTGGCCGAGCTGATCGCCCGCCAGTCCAATCGTCGCTTTGAATCCTTGAACGCCGCTTCCGCCGGCATCAAGGAAGTACGTGCGGCCCTCGACCGGGCCCGCGATGAACTGGCGACCGGCGGCAAACAGACGATTCTATTCATCGACGAACTGCATCACTTCAGCAAGGTCCAGCAGGATGTGCTGCTGCCCGATGTCGAATCGGGCGTGGTCGCTTTAATCGGCGCGACGACCTCGAACCCGTTTTTCTCACTGGTCTCCGCACTCATCAGCCGCAGCCAGATCTTTGAATTCCAGCCGCTCACACCCGAAGAAATCCAGACGCTGATGCAGCGGGCATTGCAGGACGAAAAACGGGGGCTGGCCCGCTATAACGTGACTGTCGAACCGGCGGCGCTCGACTTTCTGATTGAAGTCTGTGACGGCGATGCGCGGCGGTCTTTGAATGCACTGGAAATCGGCGTGCTCTCACTGCATGGCTCAGATCGCATTTTTGATCTGGAAGTCGCGCAGGAATCGATTCAGAAAAAGGCGATTCAGTACGATCAGGATGGCGACTCGCATTACGATTCCGCCTCCGCCTTGATCAAAAGCATGCGCGGCAGTGATCCGGACGCGGCCCTGTACTGGCTGGCGAGGATGATAGAAGCCGGCGAAGATCCGCGGTTTCTGGCCCGCCGCATCGTAATTGCCGCCTCGGAGGATGTGGGGAATGCCGATCCGACGGCGCTGACTCTGGCAATGTCCGTTTTTAATGCCGTCGAAAAGATCGGGATGCCCGAAGGCCGCATTCTGCTTTCGCAGGCGGTCACTTATATCGCAACGGCTCCCAAGTCAAACGCATCCTATGTCGCCATTGATGAAGCCCTGCATGACGTGCGGAATAAATCGCTGTTGCCGGTTCCCATTCACCTGAAAGACTCGCATTACAAAGGTGCGTCGCAGCTGGGACACGGGGAAGGTTACCAGTATGCCCACGCCGGGGAAGAAGGCTGGGTGGATCAGGATTACCTGGGAGTCGAAAAAGAATACTATCGACCGGTCGAACGCGGATACGAAGCGACGATTCGCAAAAGACTGGATGTCTTCAAGCAACGGCGCAAAAAAACAGGAACGGATGAAGACACCCGTTCCTGACCCCCTCAGTGCATCTCGTCAGCTGAACAGAGTTCCGTTTTACTGTTGCGTCTCCCGGTCCATTTGAACCGAACAGCATAGATTGGGAGACGCTCTAGTAAAATCTGATCCGATCCAGATCAGCAGAGTGGCTGCTGTTTCAAACCGACGATTGTGATCGCCTTGGCAACTTCGCGTTCCTGCAGCAAGCCTTCCAGGTTGGGCATGAAGTCCACCGACATATACCACTGCATCAGCACGTCGAACATGGGTTCGAGAGATTCTTCATCGATCCCAAATTCTTCTTTCATCGGCAGGGCTTCATCGGGTGACATATCCTGAAACTGACTGATCAGCAGGAAGTCACCTTCGTTGGAGAGATTCAGGTGCAGGTTACGAATTTCGGAGGAAAGAAAATGATCCACGGAAATGTGCACGTCCAGTGGTCCCCCCGCCAGATGGCGGCGTGCTTCTTCCGGTTGTTCATCAATGATGCGTGCTGCTGATTCACAGACGGCATACACCACGCTTTCATCAACAAGGTCGCCTTCGACGTTTTCACTGGCCAGATGCTTGGCCCAGGTGACAGAGAGCAGATCCAGTTGCACGTGCGGCGGGACACTTCGCAGAAACGGCACTTCGGTCAGAAAACCGAATGAATCGAACGGGTCATCGCCCACCTGCTTTGCCAGAGCGATACGCTCCAGAGTATCCATGAACGCAATCCGGAATGCGATATAGCTGAGGAATGTTTGTGGCAGGACGTCTTTGGAAATTGTAAGCATGATGATAATCGCTTGGCAAAAGTTGTAATTCTCAGATGCTTCAGGCAGGGCCTTAAGAGGCGTCTGACACTGTCCTGAAATCAGTTACACTTGGTAAGTGACAGGTATTACTTTGCCAGACAGGTATCCCAAACACAATAAAAAAGTTTTGAAATTACTTTGAAAAAACATGGATTGATTAAAGTGCATGACTCTCTGTCAACACTGTAAAACAGGGCCTAAATTACTCATCAAACCACATTTCGCGCAAAATGCGTAACCGGTAATCTGGATCTGACTGTTATAACCGTTACAGCGCGACACGCGAGGATCAGAATGTAGGAATCAGAACTGCCCCAAACCCGCTCAGTCCTTTTGATCGCTACGAATTCCGCGCTGCTCAGCAGGCTGATCATGCGGCAATATTCAGCGAGAGCACTGGTTACGGCACTGCTCGAGGCCGGTATCCAGCGCGCGAGAAATCTGCTCCCAGTCATAGCGGGCCGAAATTTTTTTGAGCCTGCGGCGCAGATCGGAAGCCGTCGAATCTGATTGTGTCAATCGGGAAAGCGTCTGAACCAGCGCGACCAGTGCTGCGGTAGTTCCGTCGTAAAAACATTCCGGTGTTTCCGCAAAGATTTCCGGATACGCCAGGCGGCGAGGCAGCACGGGCAGGCAGCCGGCTTCCACCGCTTCCAGTATTGAAATGCCGAAGAATTCATGGAAGGCTGTGGAGATGATCAGGTCGGCATTCTGTAATACCCGCTGATATTCCGAGCGGTCTGCCAGAAATCCCCAGTGATCAATGCGGTCTGCAAACTGTGAATGCAGCTCCATGAAACAGTCGGAAGTTTCGGGAGTCGACTGCCCCAAAACACTCAGCCGAAAATCGAGGCCAGCCTGATCCAACAGCTGGATCGCTTCACAAAACTGTTCCGGGTTTTTGTCATATTCCCAGCGGGCCACCCAGAGAATCTGCACGGGCCGCGATCGATTTTCCTGCGGTTCCACGTCTGTTTTCTGAATCCCCGGCGAAAACACAGCCGTCTTCTGCTCGCATGCTCTCAAGGTTTCCAGGAACGCATAATCGGGCATCCGCTGCAGAAAGTCACGGGAAGCCTGGAAGAATTCCTGACGGTGAAAGTCGGAATTGAACCAGAGCGTATCCGCAGCCAGCGCCGTCTTGAGATTGATAAAACCGTATGTCAGGTCACGCGTCTCTCCTTGCGGAATCGGATAGGTCCATTGATTCTCATGGAAGTAACCAATGCGAGGCAGAGCCGCGATTTCCGCTGGCACCAGTCCGAGAAAGGTCGTCAGATCAAACATGTCGGTAACGAAAATCACATCCCACCGCTGCCCGTCCTCGACCCGGTCTCGGACTTCTGCAGCCAGAGTCACCGCCGCATGCTGCATCCGCCATTTCCAGTGCCGTGCAGGCAGGGTGAGCAGTGTGAAGTCATGTATGCTGTGAGCCATCCACTGCATCAGAAATTCACGATGACTTCCGCCATGGTAGGCATTGATTGCCAGCACTCGCATCAAATCAGCTTCTATTCAAATCCGGTCCTGTAAAAAAGACAGCTGAAAAAAACGCCTGCAGAAACAGGTCCCCTCGAACCGAAACGGCAGGCGTTCTGGTTTGATTAAACGCGCTCCAGAGCACCCTGTTCCACGCGGCCTGACGAAGATTCCTGCTTCTGTTCGAGGTGCTGAATCCGCAGAATCGCATCGTTGAAGGTCGCCAGACAGTTGTCTTTGGTTACCTTTTCAATGATCTTCAGCCGCGTCAAGGTTCGTTCCACCTGTGGCCTGAGACCTGTGAAAAACACCGTTGCTCCCTGATGATGTGCTTTTTCGATGATATCGTCAAGCAGGTAAGCGCCCGACATATCGACCATGGGGACCCGCGCCATGCGGATAATCAGATATTTATAATCGACCAGCGAAGAGGAAGCCCGGTAAATCGTATCGGAAACGCCAAAGAACAAGGGGCCTTCCAGGCGCAGTTTGAGCACTTTCTCCTTGAGTTCACTCGGCATGGAAACATCGGGAGGCAATGTGCGGCTCATCTGATTCAGGCTGACCACGTTCTGTTCGTAAGCCTGTCCCAGCTCCTGGACGATTCGCACAAACGCAATGGTAATCCCCACCCCCATGGCAACCAGCAGGTCGACTGAAATCGTCAGAATCAATACCGTCCAGAAGCAGATTGAGTCCATAAAGGGCATGCGATGTAATACAGGCAGCACACGGTAATCAATAATATCCATTCCCACTTTGAGCAGAATGCCCGCCAGGCAGGCCATCGGGATATAGCTGGCATACGGTGATAATCCCAGCATCAATGCCAGCAGTACCACGCCATGAGTAATCGAAGCCAGACCGGTTTTGCCACCGCATTTGATATTGGCCACTGTCCGCATGGTCGCTGTGGCCGTGGTGACACCGCCCACCAGGCCACAGCCGATATTGGCAATTCCCTGGCCAAAGATTTCGCGGTCACTGTTATGCCGCTCGCCGGTCATGTTATCGGCCACCAGGCAGGTCAGCAGGGAATCAAAAATACAGAGTCCCGCTAAAGCGAAGGCCCCGCCGATCATCTCACCAAAACGGGAAAAGTCCGGAAGATACAGGTGCGGCAATCCGACCGGCATCGATCCGATGTATTCAATGTCCTTGAAAGAGAATGCGTGCGCGATACTGGTTCCCACAATCAACCCCAGCAGAGGTGCCGGCAACCACTGTTTTCTGGTGACGCGAGGCCAGAGCAGAATTGTGAAAAATGTTGCCAGTGAGACAATCAATGCATGCGGTTTTTCATGCATGATATCGTAGGGAATCTGCCTGATGGCTCCCACGACGGAATGAGGCGTCGCAAAGCCCAGCATGGGGGGAATTTCCAGCAGGATGATAATAACCCCGATCCCACACATGAAGCCGGAGACTACAGAATACGGTGTATAGTAGATAAACCGTCCGATTTTCATGAGTGCCAGTGCGATACAGATGATGCCGCTTAAAAAAACCATCGACATGGCGAATACCACATCCGGTTGACCGGACGCCAGTTTGGTTGCCGCGATGATGGCTGCCAGCTGAACGACTTTCGGTCCCGTCGGCCCACTCACGCCGGTATTAGATCCACCGAACAGACCCACCAGGATGCCCCCGCAGATCGCGGCCCACATGCCGGCTTCTGCCCCTAAGCCGGAAGCGACTCCAAACGCCAGCGCCAGCGGCATCGCGATCACCGCCACCGTTATACCAGAGAGAATGTCGTTCGGTACATTCGTATGCATAATTTTGATATTATGCCACGGGTTAAATTCATTGATGTATTTCGAGAAATTAAATTTTGGTTGATTCGAGTCAATTTGAGACATGCTGAAAATCCATATATATGAACCTGAAATCACTCAGGTGGATTGAAGAAGAAAGAGTATTCTCTGTGGAAGCAGTTCACAGAATTGCTGACAGAATGAATTCCCTGCGCAAGCGAAATTCTCAGCAACTGAACTGTTTGAGCGCAACAGGAACGTAACGGCTACTGGCAGGAGAAACGCAGCCGGGAGCAACCGGGGCGCGTTCAGCAGAGAGAAGGAGGACCGCGCGAGATATGAATCTCGTCTCGGTCAGACTCTTTCACGCGGAAATCGAACTTCTGAGCCAGAGAGCCCAAAGGCGGCATCGCGACCAGTAATTCCGCATCCTGTATCAGCGATTCTTCTTCAGCCGAGTCTTCACTTTCCTCCAGCTCGTATTCAACACAGAGCCAGTCGGGATTGGACCCGGTAAGATCCAGCAAACTCGAACCGCCCGATAGAAATACGATGTCCAGTGCAATCACTGTACAGAGAAGGAACATCAGGGGCTGGCGGGAGTTTTGAAGCATGCATCAATGATATTTTATTTTATGACTTTGTCAATGACACAATTATGAACTAACCTGAGAGTAAGAGTTCTCGCGTCTCTTAACCGCGGAGCAATGTTCGTAAGTACTTAATAAGTCTACTCTATCTCCTGTTTTCTCTGGACTCCAGTATTCACAAAGCATGCTCGTCATGTGAGAATATGAAAGAGTCTGGCAAAATACGTTCTATATTAAAGTATGGTCTACCAGGGAAGAATTAACGGTTACTGCCAGCCAGGCGACCACCGTTCTCCAGAATTGATTCACCCTCCTGACCTGTCACACACTCAATACAATCAAAAAACTAACAGGGTCATCCACCCTGATTCCCGAAAGCGTGAGGGGCTGATGAATCGTTTCTACCGTTATAATCTGCTGCGTACCTGCCTGTTGATGCTCTGCCTGGTCTGCTGGACCTCGCTGGGAAGTCAGTCAGCGTCTGCACAGTTGAAAGAAGAACTTTGTGAATGTTCTCCGGAATTAACACTTCTGTTACGTGTCAACGATGTGCGTCGCACGGCAGATCTGATTAAAAAAGCGGGTGGTGAAATTGTTTACGATCCCAACCTGGGAATTGGAAACGACATCCCCTTTCTGGTCGTTAATCTGCCTCCCAGCAAACTCAACGATAAAAAGTTCATCGATTCGCTCAAGCTGCCCTCGGGTGTGATGGAAGAAATCATCCCCAGTAAAATTGTGCCCCAGGCAGAACCAGCCATTGATTCAGCAAACTCCGGATCAACCAACTCTGCAGAACTGCAGGTTGCCCCCGAAGCAGACTTTGATTCCCTGTATGTTCCCCTGGATGACATCAAGGTCCCGGCGCTGCGAAAACGGGTCGCCGGCAAAGGCCTGGGGGAAGGCACGATTGTCGCCATTATTGATACCGGCATCGATACCAGCCATCCCGTCTTTCAGGATCGAGTCATTTTCTGGGATGATGCGACCCGCGAAGGACGTTCTCCTTTAACCCGCACCCGTCAGCTGGACAGCAAAATCGAACTCGAGCATGGCAAGTTCGTTGCGCTGCCTGAGAAAATCAAAGAAAACGACTATGTGTATTCCGGTTATATCGATGAGAAGAAGCTGGGTTTTCAGCAGGGAGACCTCTGGACCACGCTCGACAAGGAAGGCGTTGATATCAACCGAAATGGCACGAAAGACGACAAACTGCTGGTCGTAGTAGGTATCATTCCGAATCCGGAACTCGTCAAACTGGAAGCAGCCACTAATAAGGCGAAAGAAGAACGCAAAGCCGCTGCGGCAAAAGACGAGCCCATCCCGGCAGGAAAACCCGATCTGGAAAAACGGGATCTGACCAAAGAGTACGCGCTGGCATTTGTCGACGTGGACATGGATGGCAAGTTCAGCAAAGAAGAGGCTGACACGCCGATCATGGATTTCAATTCCGCGCGCAAAATGCAGCGGGAAGATCTGAAACCTCCCTACCAGATCATGCTGGAATTTCCGTCCCGTACCAAACGCATCGCTTATCCGTTATTGTTCCGGCCCGATTCGAAAAATCAGGTCACCGAAATTACAGTCGCCTTTGACCAGCAGTCCCACGGAACGCATGTCGCGGGCATTGTCGCCGGCAGTGGCCTGCAGATTGAAGGGGCTGCGCCTAAAGCCTCGCTGATGGCCATCAAGGTCTGCTCAGGTCGCAGTTGTACCGACCAGGCCATTCTGCGGGGAATCATCTCGGCATTTTTCAATCCCCAGGGTTATGTTCCCGATGTGGTGAATATTTCACTGGGCAGCCACGAAGGCTATCTCAAACGACCGTTAAGCATTCTGCTGCAGGATCTCTCGGCCAAATTCGGAACCACATTTTTTGTCTCGGCTTCGAATGACGGCCCTGGTTACCGTACGATCAACGGGCTGGGTGCCTCCAGCCCGGCTGTATTTGTAGGAGCGCATGTTTCTGCCAATACCTTACGCGAACATTACCGCCTCGCTGAAGGAGTCGATGCGCCCGAACATGGTCTGCTTTACTTCTCATCTCTGGGCCCTTCCTACACCGGAGAAATGCGACCAAACGTGGTGGCCCCCGGTTCCGCCCTGTCATCGACGCCGCTGAACACGGAGGGTTCCAGCATGTTCAACGGGACGAGTATGTCGTCGCCCATCGCTGCCGGTGCCGCCGCTGCCATGCTGTCTCTGATCAAAGAAGACAAAGAATACGCCAAGGTCCTGGAACGACAACAAAAGAAAATCGAAGCCATTCGCAAGAAATCCTCAGACAGTAAATACTCATTGACCTCACTGGCATTGAGCATGCGTCTGGCGCTGGAAAACTCCGCCATGCGGATGAAAGGTTTTACCTACGCTCAGCAGGGAGCAGGCCTGATCGATATCGACAAAGCCTACACGGAATTTCTGCGACTGGCTA
>NZ_CAXAVM010000118.1:0-22135 GCF_963972345.1 uncultured Gimesia sp.
TTCGTCCCTTGACGATTCTGACGAACGCCGCCGAGTCCATTGCGAATGGGGATTATGATCAGAAGCTTTATTTCCCGCAGCAGGACGAGCTGGGAATTCTGGCGCAGTCTTTTAATCACATGAGCAGGGAGATGGCGGAGCGGGTGCGGCAGTTGCAGGCCAGTGGAGACCGTTTAAGTACCGTTCTGGAGGGCATGGTCGAAGGTGTGATTGCGATCAACGAACGACAGCATGTGCTGTTCGCCAATGAATCTGCAGGCAGGCTGCTGTTTTTCTCACCGGAGGCCGCGGAAGGTAAAGCGCTGTTTGAATCGGTGCGGAATCATCAGCTCCAGAAATCAGTCACGGAAGTGCTGAAGACGCTGGAGCCTCAGCGGATGGAAGTTGAGCTGGAAAGCACCAGTGATCGCATCCTGGGTGTAACCACCACTCCCTTGCCCGGCACGCCCTGTCCTGGTCTGGTGATTGTGCTGTTTGATATGACGGAATTACGCCGCCTGGAGTCACTGCGGCAGGAGTTTGTGGCGAATGTCTCACATGAATTGAAAACGCCTCTCAGCTCGATCAAAGCGTACACGGAAACGCTGATTCGGGGTGCGATGGATGATCCCGAGATCAACAAGACCTTTTTGCTGCGAATTGAAGAACAGGCCGACCGGTTACATCAGCTGATCCTTGATCTGATCAGCCTGGCGAGTATTGAATCCGGAAACCAGGTATTTGATATCATCAGTATCGAGCTGAAGCCTTTCGTCGAATCCTGCCTGGTGGATCAACAGAAAGTAGCCGAGTCAAAACAGATCGAACTGATAATCGAGGAAAAGGATCCCGGTATCAAAGTGAAAGCCGATGAAGAAGGGCTGCATCAGATCCTGGGGAACCTGATTAACAATGCGATTAAATACACGCCGGACCAAGGGCGAATTACGATTCGCTGGCAACTGGATAAGAGAAATATGGTGTTACTGCAGGTACAGGACACCGGAATCGGGATCGAGGAAAAACATCTGGCGCGGCTGTTTGAGCGCTTTTTCCGGGTTGATAAAGCCCGTTCCCGGGAGCTGGGAGGAACCGGTCTGGGGCTCTCGATCGTCAAGCATCTGGTTCAATCTTTTAAGGGAACCATTGGTGTGAACAGCAAGGTTGGTGAAGGCAGTACGTTTTCCGTAAGACTGCCACGAGGATAATCTTCACAAATTATCGCGACGTAAGATGCTTCTCTCAAACAGGTTAAGATACATTTCTCCGGGCGTTTTGATGTTCCGGAAAGATTAAGTACTTCACGGTTTCTTAATATTATCTTAACAAATTGCGGTTATGGTAACGCACGTCTGAATCAGACAGGTCACGTCCTCACTTTTCTGATCTGAAGAGTGTGGCGTGAATTGAAACAAATATTCAAATTGTTTACCAGCATATCGCAATGGGGAGAGACTGACGAAATGATCACAACGAACACCGGGAAAGTATTGGCGCTGTTGAGTCTGGCCATTGGCGTTTCCCTGATTGGTGTTGGATGCTCAGGAGGCGGCAACAACAGTAATGGACCAGCTGCAAAATCTGCAGGTTCAGAACCAGAGAGTTCCGGCGCAGGAGCCGGGGATCTGGCAGGAGATGTCAAAATTGACGGGTCCAGTACCGTCTATCCTGTGAGTGAAGCTGTGGCCGAAGAGTTTCGTGCGGTTCAACCCAAAGTCCGCGTGACCGTAGGTTTTTCAGGTACCGGCGGCGGCATGAAGAAATTTATTGCCGGCGAAGTGGATATCTGCGATGCCTCGCGTGCGATGAAGGAAAAAGAAGCAACCGCATGTAAAGAACAGGGGATTGAATATATCGAGCTGTCAGTTGCCTTTGATGGTCTGGCCGTGATTGTGAATCCTGAAAACAGCTGGTGTGACTGTCTGACTGTCGGACAGTTGAAAGAATTATGGCGACCAGAAAGTGGCGTCAAACAGTGGAAAGACCTTGATCCCAAGTGGCCTGCAGAAGACATCAAGCTTTACGGTCCGGGAACAGACTCGGGAACTTTTGATTATTTCACAGAAGCGATTGTGGGTGAGTCGAAAGCCAGTCGTGCAGATTACACTGCCAGTGAAGATGATAACGTACTGGTCACGGGAGTTTCAGAAGACAAGAACTCCCTGGGATACTTCGGGTTCGCCTACTACGAAGAGAATAAAGACAAGCTGAAGCTGCTGGGCGTTGATGGTGGTGAAGGTTGTAAGAAACCTTCTCTGGAAACCGTACGAAATAATTCTTATGCCCCCTTGTCCCGGCCGCTGTTCATTTACGTTCGGAAATCTGCATTAGAGCGACCTGAAGTTGTTGCCTTTGTGAAATTCTACCTGGAAAACGCGGCTGCCCTGTCTAAAGACGTGGGTTATGTGCCGGTCTCCGACGAAGTTCAGAAAGCCAACATGGAAGCCTTTAACGGAGCTACATCCAAGTAATGGAAGATCGTTCGAATCAGGAACAATCGACTAAGATTGAAGGTGGTGAGGCAGCTGTCATTCAGCTGTCTCGCGTTTCCTCTTTAGAAAAGGCGGGGGGGCTGTGGTGCAGTCTGCGTCCTTTCTACGAGGGCTGCATACACTTTATGCTGTTTGTCTGTGCCAGCATTTCCATTCTGGTGACCGTAGGCATTGTCGTGGTGCTGCTGTATGAGTCAGTGCAGTTCTTTTACGATGTTCCCATCCTTGAGTTCTTAACGGGTACCAGATGGTCGCCGCTGTTAAAGCCTCAGCATTTTGGTATTTTACCCCTGCTGTGTGGAACAATGCTGGTTGCCGGCGGTTCGGCAATTGTTGCAGTACCCATCGGTCTGGGGACTGCGATTTATCTGAGCGAATATGCGTCTCCCCGTTTTCGAGATATCGTGAAACCGATGCTGGAAATTCTGGCAGGAATTCCTTCCGTCGTATTTGGATATCTGGCAATCGTATTTGTCTCGCCGATTATTCGTGAGATCTTCCCCAGTGCCGGCGTTTTTAATGCGGCGAGTGCCTGTATCGTAGTCGGGATCATGATCCTGCCGATGATTATTTCCCTTAGTGAAGATATCCTGCAGTCAGTCCCGCTCTCTTTGAGGGCAGCTGCTTTTGCACTGGGAGCCAATAAATTTGAGGTGACAGTACGTGTGATAGTGCCCGCGGCCTTGTCTGGAATTATGGCCAGTTTTCTCCTGGCCATTTCACGTGCGATTGGTGAGACGATGGCCGTGACGCTGGCAGCCGGGGCCACACCTAAGCTGACACTGAATCCCCTGGAAAGTATTCAGACAATGACCGCTTATATTGTGCAGGTGAGCCAGGGGGATACACCGACGGGTACGCTGGAATATCGAACCATTTTTGCAGTGGGTCTGGCCTTGTTTATCACCACGATGGTGATGAATGTGATTGCTCAATATATTCTCTCTCGAGTAGGAGAGCGTTACGAATGAGCTCAAAACCTGATATTTATACAACAAAGCGGCGTGGTCGTATCACAAATATGCTGTTTACGTCTGCCTGTTTCCTGGCGACCATGACATGTATATTTTTGCTCGTGCTGTTGATCTGGAATATTATCATACAGGGAAAAGGCTGGCTGAGCTGGGAATTCATTGAGCGCCTGCCTTCCCGTTTTCCTGATAAAGCGGGGATCAAGACTGCGTTGTGGGGCAGTATCTGGTTGATCAGCCTGACGGCGATGTTCTCTGTTCCCCTGGGAGTCGGTGCAGCCCTCTATCTGGAGGAGTATGCCCCCCGCAGTCGCTGGCGTAAATTGATTCAGTTGAATATTGCCAATCTGGCTGGAGTGCCTTCCATCGTATACGGCATCCTGGGCCTGGGTCTGTTTGTGCGGGCGCTGCAACTGGAGCGGAGTGTACTCTCCGGGGCACTGACGCTGACGCTGGTTGTATTGCCCATTATTATTCTGGCTTCACAGGAAGCGTTAAGAGCGGTTCCCGATTCGATTCGACGATCGGCGTATGCTCTGGGTGCCACTCGCTGGCAGACCGTGTGGTATCAGGTATTGCCGGCATCTCTGCCAGGCATCATGACGGGTGTGATTTTATCACTGTCTCGTGCCTTAGGCGAGGCTGCACCGTTAATTGCAGTGGGAGCAATGGCTTATGTGCCCTTTGTTCCCGAGAGGCTGACTGATGAGTTTACAGCGTTACCGATCCAGATTTTCATCTGGACTTCCCGGCCGCAGGAGGATTTTCATCATCTGGCCGCTGCCGGGATTCTGGTACTGCTGGTGGTACTGGTCAGTATGAACGCGATCGCCATTTTTGTACGTCATAAATACGGGAAAAAGATCCGCTGGTAATCTGAATGGATTTGATGTTACCTGGAAAAACAGAGAAATACATCGACACAGTTTTGATCAAAAGCATCTATAATTGGTTTCAGCAAGGATTTTCAATCCATGGCTTCAACACCCTCGGTTAAAAAACATATGCAATCATCCGACAAGACGACTTCCGATCATTCGAAAAGCCCGATCGTCCGTCCTTCCATTCCGGAAGGGAAAAGCATGCGGACCGCCGATGAACTAGCGCAGGCCACGGAAAAAATCAGCGTGACCGATCTGTCGTTTTATTATTCGGAGAATCGTGCATTAACAGATATTTCGCTTTCCATACCGGAACGCTGTGTGACTGCTTTTATTGGCCCGTCAGGTTGTGGCAAGTCGACGTTTTTACGATGTTTCAATCGAATGAACGATATGATTGAAGGGACGCGGGTGGAAGGTGAAATCCTGCTGGAGGGGCAGAATATCTATTCCCCTCGCACGGACATTGTCAGTCTGCGTAAACGGATTGGAATGGTATTTCAGAAATCGACTCCCTTTCCCAAATCCATTTTTGACAATGTGTCCTTCGGTCCTAAAATTGCCGGCATCCGCAGGAAAAAGGATTTATTCGAGATAGTAGAACGTTCACTGCAGCGATCTGCTCTGTGGGATGAGGTCAAGGATCGTTTGAGTGAATCGGCTCTGAATCTGTCAGGAGGGCAGCAGCAGCGGTTGTGCATCGCCCGGGCACTGGCGAATGATCCGGATATCCTGTTGATGGACGAACCGGCATCCGCACTGGACCCGGCTTCTACCGCCCGGATTGAAGACCTGATATTTGAACTGAAAGAACAGTATACGATAGTAATTGTGACGCACAATATGCAGCAGGCAGCACGTGTTTCTGACCAGGCTGCATTTTTCTATCAGGGGCTGCTGGTGGAATCGGGGGCAACAGAAGAGTTGTTTACGAATCCCCGGAAACAACAGACCGAGGACTATATTACAGGCAGATTTGGATAAGCCGATGACAAAGCACTTGCAGCGCGATATGGAGTTTCTTGAAAGAGAGATTATCACACAGTCATCGCTGGTGGAGGAGATGATCTCCAAGGCCAGTCGTGCCCTGTATGAAGTTCAAGTTGACCTGGCAAATGAAGTGATCGAGAAAGAACGTGCCATCAACGAGAGTGAAGTTAAGATTGAAGAAGAGTGTCTGAAAATCCTGGCATTGCATCAACCCGTGGCCGTGGATTTACGTGAAACAGCAACTGTTTTGAAAATCAACAGTGACCTGGAACGGATCGCCGACCTGGCGGTGAATATTGCGGAGCGGACCATTGGTCTGTCGCACTACCCTAACTTTCGTATTCCCGCTTCCCTGGAGCCAATGACAAAAGTCACCGTCTCCATGTTGCGTGATGCGATTGATGCTTTTATTGATTTCGACTCTGAAAAAGCTCGCAGCGTGTGCAAGCGAGATGATATTGTAGATGGTTACAATCGGGAGATTATCAATGAAATTTATCAGTTGATGCAGACCGATCCCAGCTTGATTAAACCGGCATTACATTTCTTTTCTTCCGCTCGCCACATCGAACGTATTGCCGACCATACAACTAATATTGCTGAAGATGTGATTTATCTGACCGAGGGTGAAATTGTCCGCCATCGGCATAAGGAAACATTTTCTACCTGATTCAATTTCATTTAGGTGGTGTAAGAAAAAAACATGTCAAAGAAACGCATTCTTGTAATTGAAGATGATCGTTCTCTCTCTGAAGTCCTCGCATATAACCTGCGGCAGGAGAAGTACGACGCAGTGGTTGCCCTGGATGGAATGGACGGGCTGCGACAGGCGCAGCTCAAAACTCCCGATCTGATTATTCTGGATCTGATGCTGCCACAGATGGACGGGCTGGAAGTCTGTCGCCGTCTCCGATCGGATCCTGTCACCAGCAATGTGCTGATCCTGATGCTGACAGCCAAGTCGGAAGAAACCGACCAGGTGGTTGGTTTCACGTTAGGAGCCGACGATTACGTAACCAAACCATTCAGTGTCAAAATTCTGCTGGAACGGATCAAGGCTCTGCTCAGACGCCGAGAAAGTAACGGGGAAGCTTCAGACACGATTGTCAGTCAGGGAGTAATGATCGACCGCAGACGACATCGAGTTATGATTGATGATATTCCGGTATCCTTAACCCGTAGTGAATTTGAGCTGCTGGAAGCGTTGGTTCGTCAGCCTGGTCGCGTTTTCTCTCGGGCCGAGCTGATTGATGCCGCTCTGGGAGATGATGCTTTGGTGCTGGAGCGGACCATCGATGTGCACATCAGGGCTTTGCGTCAAAAGCTGGAAAAACATTCGGAGTTGATTGAGACAGTCCGAGGTGTTGGCTATCGCTTTCGGGATCCTGATACGGCCTTCAAAAAGCAGCCTACCTAATAGCTTTCAGTTTATTTAATCACAACAGGTCTGCTTTGAAATGCAGGCCTGTTTTTGTATCTGGTGCTTGAGAAAGGCGGTTTTTCATCTCTGTTTTTCAAAACAATGTGTACATAAAGTCTCTCGCCGGGAGGTGTCTCTCCGTAGAAGTAAAAAATCTTTTTTGAGAGTAGTTGACAGTACTCAAAAGACCGATATACTATCCTTAGTTGAGACTGAGTCTCATACTCTGGTGTCTTGCCTGCTTGGGAATGGCATGTTATCCGAAATCGACTGCACGCTGTCTGGTGTGCTCTCCTGATATGGGATACCTGTCAATTCAAGATGGATGGGGTGCCAGCTACTGTGAAGTCAAACCTGAAAACGGGACTTAAAGACCGTTCCTGCCTTTTCGAGTCCTGTAATCATCACTCAATCAGCTTTCAATTAAAAAAACATCAGTCACACGGGATGCGTCTGATGTCTGGGTATCACGAGAAATGTCTACCGTTACCGAGAGCCAGTTTGAACGAGCAACGGCAATCCCTGTCCCTGAGATTGCGCCCCGTCGAAAATTTCTCTGTCACTGCCTGAAGGTGACGCCAGAGGAAGTGCAGCAGTGCATTACTGTCAGCAATGCTGAGACAGTGCATGAAGTAACGCGGGGTTGTGGCGCAGGAAAAGGCTGTACGGCCTGCCATTGTCGTATTAAAGATCTGCTGGCAGGTTCCTGCGATGACTGTGGCCAGTCTAAGCGGCGTTGCCTGTGTGCGGCGCAGCCAGCGTAGTCTTTTCTCATTCACATCAGCCCCTTGGGGGGCTTTTTGCTTAGATCCCCGCGCTGGAAAGCAGGCCAGATGCCTGCTTTCTCTGGGAATAGCCGTTTATTCGCGGATCTGTTCTGCCAGATAATTCTGGATTCCGACCTGTTTGATCAGTTCCAGCTGTGATTCACACCAGTCGATGCTTTCTTCAGATTCAACGACCATCTGGTCCATCAGCTCGCGGCTGCCGGCATCTTTTTCTTCGTGGCACAATTCAATAGCCGTGTTGTAGGTAGACACGCCCTTCATCTCCAGTTCGAGGCTGTTCTGGATCTGTTCCTCTACCGTTTTGCCAACACGAATGACGTCATAGCGGGCAATTTCAGGCACGCCGTCAAGGTACAGGATCCGGTCGATGACCTGATCTGCGTGCTTCATTTCTTCGATGGATTCATCATAAAAGTGCTTGGCCAGCTTATCAAATCCCCAGTCTTTGCACATTTTGGAGGAGATGAAATACAGGTTGATGGCTGTCAGCTCGATTGTGAGCCCATCGTTTAATGCGTCAATTATTTTCTGACTACCCTTCATTGGTCTTACTTTCTCTTTCTGATAACTGGTAATGCTGCCTTCAACCGGGAGACACGCTGCTTGTAGTATTCGGGAATGAGGAGACTTGTTCCAGACTGAAGCGATTGAAAATCCACTATTTTTATGGATTGAAACAAGATCTCTCCCCTCCCGGCCTGTCGCAGGTATTGTTTGAAACAGATTCTCAATTCAGGGCCGAATTAAGGTTCCAGGTTCAGAAGTTCTACTTTACGAAATTCGATGGGGTGGCTTTCAGACTGCAGCGAGATCGTACCCTGATCGAGCATGACGGGCGCGCCCTGAGCAATCAGTTTTTTTGCATCGGCGTCCACGGGGTCCAGTTGTGGTTTCGTATAGGAAAGCACCGTTTTCCCGTCAATAACATGCTTGATGATCTTATTTCCCCGGACCTCGACCTCGACGGTAACCCATTGATCGCCATGGTAGGTTTTAGAGTGAGAATTCACGCAATGCGGTTTGAACAGCTTGTCTTCCATCACAACATGGGTACCCGGGGTGCAGAGATTGGCAGTTGTGCGGGTTCCTGTCCCTTTGCCGCCCAATAGCTGCACTTCAATGGAAACCGGGAATCGCTGATCTTTCGACATGCTTTCCGGGGTCTGGCCATGAACCATGATCCCACTGTTGCGAAAGGCCCAGCCTGGTCCACCTGTAGACTGCTCGCCGGTAAACCGGTATTCGACACGGATGATGTAATGTGAAAACGGTGTTTTGTAAAACAGGTGCCCGAATTTTTCTGCGAATTCACCGTACTGATCATAGCCGACTTTCAGTAAGCCATCTTCAACGCGAAACGTATCGCCAAAATTTTCGTTGACCTCGTAACCTCGAATTTTAACGGTCCAGTCATTTAGGTCTTTTCCATTGAACAGTGGAATCCATTGTTTTTCCGCCGGGGAATCAGCTGCAGCAGCGATGGAACCAAAGCAGAGGGTTAATAACATTGTCAGGCAAAACGTCAGGGATGAAGTAGCTTTCACGAATGGATTCCTTAATCACGGCGCGTGCAATACAGGCTGGACAACGGACAATCCGATGTTCGGAAGACCTGGGTCATGAGATCAGTCAGGCAGGAGTAAAGTGAAGTTAACCTGACGGACTTTGATTCGATTATAAACCACAATGCGGCAAATGACATGTTTTTGAGAATGAACTTCACGGTTTTCAACAGGTCCCGAGGAGAGTCTCTTTGCATCTACAAAAAAACGCCCGTTCAAAATAAACGGGCGTTTCAAATCAAAGAGGTACCAGAGAACTGGTTTCGGCAAGCTTAGGTGCCGGATTCTTCTTTTTTAGGTTCTTCTCCGCCTTCTGGTACTTCAGCGCCAGCACCACCGGTTGTGGAACCAGCTTCAGCGGGAGCATCACCGGCGGGCGCTTCATCAGCAGGTGCAGGGGCGGGGGCAGGTGCATCAGCTGCAGGTTTACCACATCCAACGGCCCATGCTGAGATACTGATTGTTGCCAGCACGACGAACAGTCGGCTCAGTTTTGTGAAAGACATTCTATTGTCCCTTCCGAATAGTTGTTATTGAAAATGAGTCACTTGGTCTCTGTCCATGAAAGACACTGTCTAACAGCATTAAAAAATGAGACAGGGTAGATTTCAAGCGACAATCATCGTTTAAACTCATATTTCAGTTTGAAATCACCGAAAGACGGCTGTTTTTTCAGTCCAGTTGACTCTACTCACAGGATAACAAATGGGAACTGGAGAGAAAAAAGGGGTTAGACGGATTCTGCTCCTCTCTGAAATCAGGGCGGATCGGGTGCCAAATTCCTGGAAAAAGGTCAAGATTAAATCCAGGTAAACCCTTATTTTCAGTCAGAATCTTAAGAAATTAGTTTTTTAGAATTCTCAAAATTTTTATAAGAAACTTTGATATAACAGTTTGCTAATTCGTTCAGGGTTTGTCACACTTATCTCAGGTTGAGTGAGACTGAAGTGGTTTTAATCTTATTCACATAAGTGTCCAATTCGCTCACTACCTGAATTTGCCCTTATTTTGCGTTATAATACGCTGTGCGTATTTTTTTCAGTGTGTCACTCTTTATAAGCAGCGAGTTTGCTAAAAGTAGTGATCAGTTACAGAGTGACAATAAACTCCGTTTTATTGTCGAGAGACTTTTAAGTTAGAGGATGGGCTTTATGGCCACTGGAACAATCAAAAAAATTACTGAAAAAGGGTTTGGCTTCATTAACGATGGCCAACAGGATATCTTTTTTCATCTCTCATCACTGGATGGTGTCACATTCGATCAACTGGTTGAAGGTCAAACTGTAGAGTTTGAAACCGAAAAGAGTGATCGAGGCCTGCGTGCAGTTCGAGTTACTACTTCCGAGTAGAATCTGGATCAAAACATTTCAATTCCACGCTTCCACGGTATTGTGTAACATTCCGAGCCCCTGTATCTCGATGCAAGCCTGGTCTCCAGGCTTCAGGTATACGGGGGGTTTACGGGCCATGCCAACTCCGGGGGGCGTACCGGTAAAGATAATATCACCGGGTTCGAGTGTCAGTATCTGAGACACGAACGCGATTACCTCTTCGATGGTAAAGATAAACTTATCGGTATTGGAATTCTGCAAAACCTCTCCATTAAGTGTCAATTTAATGGGGAGGCTGTTTGCATTTTTGATCTCATCTGCCGTTACCAGATAAGGGCCAGTCGGCGCAAAGGTGTCCGCTGTTTTTCCCAGCAGCCACTGTCCGCCCGGACGTCCAATCTGCCAGTCGCGCGCTGAGACATCGTGGCCGTTCATATAGCCGGCGATGTAGCCTGGTGCGTCTGCCTGGGTCACGTTACGACATGACTTTCCGATTACTGCTACCAGTTCGGCTTCGTAGTCAACTTCGCGGGCAACAGAGGGAATCCGTATCGGCTGTCCTGAGCCGGTTACAGAGCTGCTGAACTTGCTGAAACAGACCGGTTCATCAGGGAATGGCATGCCTGTTTCTTCTGCATGGTCACGGTAATTTAAACCGATACAGAGCACCTTTCCCGGTACCGGAATCGGTGCCAGCAGGGTGCCTGTAATCTGTCGATCTGCCTGTTGAGCCTGCTCTGCGGCTAACCGGGCGCGCTCCAGGCCTCCTTCGATCGTCAGAATCCCTTTCAGTGATTGGGGCAGACTTTCATCAAAAGCCAGTAGATCAAAAAATGTCAGCGCTTTGTCCTGGTCAATCACGGAGACAACTTGAATGCCTTTTTCTGTCTGGATTGTCGCTAACTTCATGCAGGTCTTCTCCTTGGATGAATATATTCTGAGAGATTCAGGAAGCAGCTTCACCGTAAATCGGGATTCGCTGGAATCTTATGCCGCTGCCTCAGGCGGGTGTAGTGAACGTCAGGATCATAGCGTTCCATTTCATTGAGATACAGGTCTGTTTCCGGTTTTCCTGTCGTGGGTTTCAAATAACTGACAGCTATGATTTTCTTCTCGACGGCGGAATGTTATGCTGTCGGCTGTGGGTTTTCTCTGAAGATCAGCAGGAAATCTGATGCAAAAATTCTGTTTCAGCTCTTATTTATTCGGATGTGATCATGACCAAAGCGACCTATAAAGATGCCGGTGTTGACCTGGATCTCTATCAGAAAGCAATGTCTTCCATCCATCCCCTGCTGGCAAAAACCCATCTGGCTCAAAAATCACGCGTGATGGATCTGCCCGGAGGATTTGCTGGCCTGTTCCGCTTGAATAACCCCGAACCTGGTCCCGCTGGTCGAAAATATGAAGACCCGGTACTGGTTTCTGGTACCGATGGGGTCGGAACCAAAATCAAAGTGGCGATTGAAGCGGAAACTTATAATACGATTGGCATCGACCTGGTCGCTATGTGTGTCAATGACTGCCTCTGCCTGGGGGCGGAACCGTTGTTCTTTCTCGATTACATCGCGCTAGGCAAGGATGACCCCGAGCGGCTGGTGGAACTCATGGAAGGGGTCAGCAAAGGTTGTGTGCTCTCGAAGTCTGCTCTGCTGGGCGGAGAAACGGCAATCATGCCTGACCTGTACGGCGATGGTGACTTTGATATGGCCGGCTTCTCAGTGGGTGTTGTCGAACGCAACCAGGTTCTGGACGGGCATGCCATCCAGGCAGGTGATGTCGTACTGGGACTTGAATCAAGTGGTTTTCACTCCAACGGCTACAGCCTGATCCGCAAAGTTGTTTTTGAAATGGCGGGACTGGGGATTAACGATCCGATTGAAGAATTAAATCAGCGAACCGTCGCCAGTGTGCTGCTGGAGCCCACCCGGATCTACGCAGCGGCTATCAGTTCCGTTGTTCGCAGCTATCCCAATCAGATTGTGATCAGCGGAATGGCACATATCACTGGCGGAGGTCTGGTTGAAAATATCGAGCGAATTCTGCCTGCCAACCGTCGAATTGAGATCAAGAAATCAGCCTGGGACGTACCTCCTGCCTTTGACTGGCTGCAGTCACTGGGAAATATTGATGAGGAGGAAATGTTCCGCGTCTTCAACATGGGAATCGGCATGGTGGCGATCGTCAGGGCAGATCAGGCGAAAGCGGTTCGTGAAAAACTGCTGGCCAGCCAATGCCCCACACATATTCTGGGTAAAGTCACTCAAGGCGAAAAGCAGGTCACGCTCGTTTGAAGTCTGGTGTGCTGAGCCAGTTCCTTTTGATCAAAGTCTCAAGTGAATTTTGTTCTTTTCCAGATGACGCACGATCAGCCAGGTGATCCAGAAAAAAAGCACGAAGCTGCCCCAGGCATACCAGGAGGCGGCATCTCTGGTAGTGAATGGTTTGACGGCTTCTCCCACCAGGTCATGCAGAATATAGGCGACCAGTGCATTCGTTCCCAGAGTCCGAAAGAGGGGAATCTGTAAATTGCCCCGGTCGCAAGCCAGGTGAAACAGCAGATAAACAAACAGCGAAAGTCCTGCTGAAAAGACGAGGTAGGACAGCGTTCCCGCCCGCTGACTCATCATCCAGTAATTCCATTGCCGCTGATCCTGTTCCGGCGGTTTAACGAACGGCGGTTCCGCCAGATACTCTGACAGCGGTTCTCCCTGTTTCGCTTTCAGTTGTGCTTCGTCAGGAATGATGGGGTGAGAGGCCAGTTTCTGTCGCTGGTTGGCGGGAGTGGATTGCGCAGCAACCGGGACATTATACAATCGTGTGCCGCAGGAAATGGCCCAGCCCAACAGCATCAGGGCAAACGACCAGAAGAGAATCGGTTTCACGCGGGGCAAACCTTCTGCTTCCACGACCCAGTCACAGGCCAGTGTGCCGATGATCGCAGGAATCGTCCAGGTTAAAAACCCCAGCGGACCGCCATCGATGCCATTCGGCGGAGAATTCACCCAGGTAAAATAAAAGTAATAAGACAGAATCACGTGGGCCACAGCGGAGAGAACCATAAAGCCAATCCGCACAGAAGCCCGCGATCGAATGACGGGGGTAATCCAGAGCGACGTCACCGCGATGTGCATCAGCGTCTGGAACCAGTTCCGTTTCAGCGGGTCAGCAATCGCGCCCCAGATACCCAGAGATTGCAGTTCCTCCCAGGTTTTTGCGACGGGAGAAACGCGGTAGATAATCAGCGAAACCAGCACCAGCCCCAGCAGCCGTCTCACAACGCGCAGGTAAGCTGAAACAGCGCCATCTGTCTGAACCCGTCTCCCGAACGTCAATCGATAAGCAAAACCGACGGCGAACAGGAAGTGTGGCATAATCGTGTCAGCATAGCTGCAATACGTATTGTGATGTTTGAGCACGACGGGGCAGGCCACGAAAAAGCCCATGTAATTGACCAGGAACATACCGGCCACCGTGTAGCCTCGAAACTGATCCAGGGAAACGATGCGTTTCTTGAATTTCTCGGACGACGTGGAGTCTGTCATGCTGATCCGTCTGTTTCAAAAAGCTTAAGGAAAAAGCGGGGAGCGTTAGTAGTAGCCTCTACTATACGGTCTGACATACAAATTGAAACAGAGCCCTTTTAAATTCGTGGGAAGAGGCAGGATATGTTTGCACCCTGTTTCCTGACACCCCATTTCGGTTTTCAGCGTGTTCGTTTCTGAGTGCGACGGAAGCTTCCCGGGGTTGTACCGGTCTGTTTTTTGAAGGCGACATTCAGGTACTCGGCATGGCGAAAGCCCGTGCGCTCTGCAATTTCAATTAATGAGAGTTCGGTTTCTTCCAGCAGTTGTTTCACACGATCCAGGCGGATGCGCATGATCTCTTCGTGAGGAGAGCGGCCGATGATTTTCTGGAAGCGACTCTCCAGGACCCGACGTGACAGAGGCACCGATTTCAAAACATCCTGCACATTAATACCATCGCAGGCCTGCTGACGAATGAAACGCACGGCATCAGATATCAGTTTATCGTCGATCGCCTGAATGTCCGTGGATTGTCGCGTCGCAATGCCCAGCGGTTTGATCAGCTGCGCTTCCGACGAAACCGCTTCACCGGCAATCATGCGGTCCAGCAACGCTGCGGCTTCATAGCCGGTGAGCTTTGTATTCGGGATGACGCTGGAGAGCGGGGGCTCGGAAAGATTGCAGAGGATCTCATCATTATCGACGCCGATAATCGCGACTTCTTCGGGCACGGCGACATTGATCGTCCGACAGACGTCGAGCAGCTGCTGCGCTTTAATATCGTAACAGGCCATCACCCCCACCGGTTTGGGAAGCGCCCGAATCCAGTCTGCCAGACGTTTCTGTTCGACTTCCCAGGGAGCCGCCTGTTTCCTGCCACTCGTCTGTGGATAAGTATGACAGTGAAAACCAGCTGCCTGAATGTATTCCTGAAAATGGGTTTCACGCCAGCGGGACCAGTTGAAACGATGATCGCCACAAAATGCATAGTGTTGAAAACCACGATCGATCAGATGTCGGGCGGCGAGGGAAGCAATCGCGCGATCATCGGTCTCCACCCAGGGAAGTGAAGGTGCCAGTCGGGCAGCACTTACATCGACGGCAGGCACACCCGCATTCACAACCGCTTCCGCAATCTTTGTGTTCTCAATCCGGGCGATAATGCCATCGCCGTGCCAGTTGTTCAGCCAGCTGACAGGAACGTTGCCTCTGCCATGTTCGGGCAGATAGATCGACCAGGAATGGTGTTCATGAATATAAGACATGATCCCCCGCAACAGACCACGGGCGTAGGAGTTAGACGACTCAATCAATAACGCAATAGAAGGCCGTGTTTTCATGGATGGGGGAACTTGTTTTGGGAGTGAACGACGATTCCGCTGAACGTAATATTCTTAAGGAAACCCACTGTTCTAAAACAGGAAATCAAAAACAGTGCCGGTAATTGCAGAATCAGACTGATTCTGGTTTAGTGAAATATCTCAATTTAATCTGCGCAAGTTTACATGGTAACTGGTCGCTCCTGTTTTACAATAAAGAACGTGGGTACGGCTCCGATGTAAGAAGGTTCCGTCCGGATAGAAGCGTCTCCTGCAGCTTTGAAGGATTGCCATGAGTGAGAAACAGATGAATGTTGCGATTGTCGGTCTCGGCTTTGGAGCCGAGTTCATTCCCATCTACCAGGCACATCCGCATGCGAATCTGTACGCGATCTGTCAGCGATCCGAAACACATCTGAATCATATCGGCGATACCTTCGGAATCGAGAAACGCTACACTTCTTATGATGAACTGCTGGCCGATCCGAATGTGGACGCCGTCCACATCAATACGCCGATCCCCGATCACGCACCGCAATCCATCAAAGCACTCAAAGCGGGTAAGCATGTCGCCTGTACGGTACCGATGGCGACGACGGTTGCCGAGTGTGAAGAGATCGTCAAGACAGTCAAAGAGACCGGCCTGAAATATATGATGATGGAAACTGTGGTCTACAGCCGCGAGTTTTTATTCATCAAGGAGATGTACGACAAAGGGGAACTGGGAAAAATTCAATACATGCAGGCCAGTCACCCGCAGGACATGGAAGGCTGGCCGGAATATTGGGAGCGGATGATTCCCATGCATTACGCGACGCATGTCGTCAGCCCGGTATTAGGCATGGTCGATGGTCGCGCCGAGTATGTCAGCTGCTTCGGTTCCGGCACAGTGAATGATGAAATCGCCGAGAAATCAGGGAACCGCTTCGCCGTCGAGACCTGTCACATCAAAATTAAAGATTCCGACATAGCCGCACACATCTGGCGGTTCCTGTTTGATACCGCGCGGCAGTACCGTGAATCGGTTGACGTCTATGGGACGAAGAAATCATTCGAGTGGCCTTTAATCGAAGGCGAAAACCCGGTGCTGCATACCGCGAAAAAGCCGGAACCGGAAATCCCCGAACGAGTGGAAGTGCCCGATTACGCACACCTGCTCCCACCTGAGATTCAGAAATTTACCCGGGCGATTCACGACGCCGAGCATCTGTCGTTCCTGCAGGGTGCCGGGCATGGCGGGTCGCATCCACATCTTGTGGATGCGTTTTTGAAGTCGCTGTTGGAAGATGCTGATCCCTGGCCGAACGCGCCACTCTCTGCCAACTGGACCTGTGTCGGAATTCTGGCGCATGAGTCGGCGCTCGCGGGAGGTGAAATCAAACCTCTGCCTGCCTTCACGCTGGAATGAGCAACGCTCTGAATTCTGCCTTTCTCTGAAACGCTTCTCGAATCATTTTTATTTCAGTTATCTCTCCGAGGAGAATCGTTATGGCTCGTTACTCCCTGTTTCTACTGTGCCTGCTGATGTCGGCAGTACCGCTCTCTGCAGCCGAAGAGTTCGTCATCCACCAGTTTGAACGCCAGCAACTGGGGGACAAATTCTATGCAGAAGGCGCGACGTTCGCCGATATCAACCAGGATGGAAAGGCAGATGTCATCTCGGGACCATACTGGTACGAGGGGCCCGAATTTCAGAAACGGCATGAATACTATCCGGTCAAGGAATGGAGTATCAACGGCTATTCCGATAACTTTTTTGCTTTCACTCACGACATCAACAAAGACAAGTGGCCCGATATTCTGATCATCGGTTTCCCGGGGAAAGAAGCATTCTGGTACGCCAACCCCCAGAACAAAAAGGGGCACTGGAAAAAGCATCTGGCACATCCCGTCGTCGATAATGAATCGCCCACCTATACCGACTTGACCGGCGATGGGGAACCCGAACTGGTCTTTCATACCGCAGGACAACTGGGTTACGCCGGGCCGGGAAAAGATCCGACCGCGCCCTGGGAGTTCCATGCGATTTCTCCCAATCTCAAGTATGGTCGTTTCACACACGGTCTGGGAGTCGGTGATGTCAACGGCGATGGTCGCGCGGATGTTCTTGAGAAGAATGGCTGGTGGGAACAGCCGGCGGAGATCAGCAAACCCGGTTTCTGGACGCGGCATCCCTTCAAGTTTTCGGGAGCCGGCGGTGCCCAGATGTATGCTTACGATATCGACGGCGATAGCGATCAGGATGTCATCACCAGCAAAGCCGCACACGCCTACGGACTCGCGTGGTTCGAAAATGTGAAGGACGGCGACGACATCACATTCGTTGAACATCGCATCATGGGCAGCAAACCGGAAGAGAACAACTACGGCGTCGTGTTTTCCCAGCTACACGCCGTCGATCTGGTCGATATGGACGGCGATGGAATTAAAGACATCGTCACCGGCAAACGATTCTGGGCGCACCAGGGGCATGATCCGGGAGCGAAGGAACCGCCCGTCAATTACTGGTTCAAAACAGTACGCTCCAAATCGGGTGTCGATTTCCTCCCCTATCAGATCAATGACAAATCCGGCGTCGGAACACAGGTCGTCACGGGCGATCTCAATGGCGACAAGCTGCCGGATCTGGTGGTCGGGAATAAATCCGGCGCCTATGTCCTGCTCCACAAAACAGAGAAAGTGGACGAAGCCACCTGGAAAAAAGCACAGCCGAAAAAGTTTGTGCCTGAGAAAGTCTCCGTAAAAAATGAGCTCAAGCCGGGAGAGTTTTACGCCACGAATTCAGAAGGAAAGCGGCTGAACGTCGACTTTGAACTCGGGAATCTGAATGACTGGATTGCAGACGGCGAAGCTTTTCAGTCGCAGCCTGCCAAAGACGATATGGTACAGGCCCGTCGTACTGACATGCGCAGCAATCATCAGGGGCAGTTCTGGGTTGGCACCTTTGAATTCCTGCAAGACAAGCCTGTCGGAACGTTGACTTCCGCAAAGATTAAGGTCGATCATCCCTACGCCACTTTTTATGTCGGCGGTGGACAGCATGATTCCACGCGAGTGGAAATCGTAGACCATGCGACCGGCAAAGTGATTGCCAAAGCCAGCGGTCGCAACAATGAGGCCATGCATCAGACACTGGTCGATCTTTCCAAATATCAGGGCAAGGAGATCTTCATCCGCCTGGTCGATCAGCATCGAGGTGGCTGGGGACACATTAACTTCGATCATTTTCGCTTCCACGATCAGAAACCCGCCGCTCTGGATGTGGCAAACAATGACGCTCCCAAAAAAGAACATACCCAGAAATACGATGGTCTGCCGGGCCACAAAGCCGCTGAGGTGATGACGGTTCCCGAAGGCTTCTCCGTATCGCTCATCGCTGCCGAGCCCGATGTCCAGCAGCCAATCGCCATGACGATTGACGATCGCGGACGACTCTGGGTGGCCGAATCGTATGCCTATCCCAGCAAACAGCCCGAGGGGAAAGGAAAAGACCGGATTCTGATCTTCGAAGACAAAGACGCCGACGGAAAGTTTGAGACCCGTAAAATCTTTCAGGACAAACTCAACCTGGTCAGCGGACTGGAAGTCGGCTTTGGTGGCGTCTGGGTGGGACAGGCGCCCTACCTGCTCTTCATTCCTGACAAGAATGGCGATGACAAACCCGATGCAGAACCGCAGATTCTGCTGGATGGCTGGCATTATGAAGACACACACGAAACGCTGAACTCATTCATCTGGGGACCCGATGGCTGGCTCTATGGATGCCATGGCGTGTTTACTCATTCCCGAGTCGGGAAGCCCGGCACACCCGATGATCAGCGGCAGCCCATCAACGCCGGCATCTGGCGCTATCATCCCACCCGCCACGAATTCGAAGTCTTCGCCCATGGAACCAGTAATCCCTGGGGTGTCGACTTCAACGATCAGGGGCAGTGCTTCCTGAGCTGTTGTGTGATTCCTCACCTGTTCCATATCGTTCAGAACGCCCGCTATCGCAGACAGGCCGGACAGCACTTCAATCCTTATACCTACGATGACATCAAGACCATCGCGAAGCACAGACACTGGACCGGCGGTCAATGGAATCAGTCGGACCGGGTAGCCTCCGATCTGGTCGGAGGCGGTCATGCGCATGCCGGTGCGATGATTTATCTGGGGGGAAACTGGCCTGAAAAGTATCGCAATCAGCTGTTCATGAATAACATTCACGGCGCCCGTTTGAATCAGGATCAGCTGGCACGGAAAGGCTCGGGCTATGAAGGAGATTTCGCACCCGATTTCCTGTTCGCCAACGATCGTTCCTCACAGATTCTCTACCTGCGGTATGGGCCGGACGGGCAGGTGTATTTCATCGACTGGTACGATACGAATCAGTGTCATCATCGTGAATTTCAGAAACATGACCGCTCGAACGGTCGTATTTTCAGGGTCGCGTATAACAATGCGAAACCTGTCAAAGTCGATCTGCAGAAGCTGACGAGTGCCGAACTCGTCAAGCTGCAGTTACATGATAACGACTGGTACGTCCGCCAGTCTCGGCGCATTCTGCAGGAACGGGGACCCGATCCGGAAGTCCATGCCCAACTGGCAGAAATCGCTTTCCAGAATGACGATGTCACACGACGTCTACGGGCATTATGGGCTCTGCATGTGACCGGCGGTTTGTCAGAAGCCAAAGTCATGCAGGCTTTAAAAGACCCCAGTGAATTCATGCGGGGCTGGGCCATCCAGCTTGCTCTGGAAACGGGAACACCTTCCCAGGCGCTGCTCGCGAAAATGGCTCAACTCGCGCAGAGTGATCCTTCTCCCGTCGTGCGGTTGGATCTGGGATCTGCCGTCAATCGACTCCCCCTGGATCAGCGCTGGGATATCCTGTCTGGCCTGGTCAGTCATGCAGAAGATCAGAACGATCACAATCTGCCGCTGTTGTACTGGTATGCGATTGAGCCATTGGCACCGCATGATATGCAACGTGCGTTTCAGCTGGCGGATGCCTCCGAGATTCCTTTAATCGAGTCCTATACCCTGCGGCGAATTGCCGATATCGGAACAGCCGACGCAGTCGCTTTCCTGGTCGAACAGCTGGGGCAGTCGACAACCGCAGCCCGCCAGAAAGTCTTTCTCGATTCCATCAACAGCGCGCTGCGGGGACGTCGTCAGTTCCCGATGCCCGAACCCTGGAAAACGGTCGGTCAAAAACTGATCGCCAGCAAAGATCCGGTTGTGAAATCAGAGTCGCTGGCGCTGGCGGTGACCTTCGGAGATCCGGCGGCGATGCAGCAGTTACGCGAAATCGTGGCCAGTCAGCAGAACGATCTCCCAGGTCGCAAGTCGGCACTGGCTTCTTTACTGGGTGCGAAAGACCCGGAGCTGCAACCCATTCTGATTCCTTTACTCGACGATCCGACCATGCGACGGGAAGCCTTACGCGGCCTGGCCGGTTACTCTGCCGCCGACACCGCTGCTGAAATTCTCAAACGTTATCCCCGGTTCGATCTGAATGAAAAACGGGATGCCCTTAACACGCTCGCCAGTCGACGCGAATACGCGCATCAGCTCGTGGCAGCTGTCGAAGCCAAACAAATCGCCGCTAAAGATCTCTCCGCGGAAATCATTCGCCAGCTGGGCAATCTCAAGGACAAAAGTCTGAATGAAAAGATTGGCAAAGTCTGGGGCATCGTGCGCGAGTCGGCTGCTGATAAGAAAAAGCAGATCGCCAGTTTCAAGAATATGATCGAACGCCCGCAGCCCACCCCCGATCTGAATCTGGGACGCGCTGTATTCGCCAAAACCTGCCAGCAGTGTCACAAACTGTTTGGCACGGGGGAAGCAATCGGACCTGAGTTGACCGGTTCCAATCGGGCAAACCTTGATTATCTGCTCTCCAATGTGATTGACCCGAGTGCCGTCATGGCGAAAGACTATCAACCCGCTGTCATCGTAACCGAGTCCGGACGAATCGTAACCGGCATCATTAAGAAAGAAGATAACAACGCGGTCACCGTCGCAACCGCCAACGAGACGGTCATCATACCACGTGATGAAATTGATGAAATGAGCCTGAGTGATAAATCGATGATGCCGGACAATCTCTGGAAGCAACTGAGCCGCATCGAAGTCCGTTCGCTGGTCGCATACCTGGCCAGTTCGCAACAGGTTCCCATGCAGGCGACGGCCGATAATCTGAAGCTGTTTTTCAACGGACAGAACCTCGCTGGCTGGACCGGAAACAGTCAGCTCTGGTCGGTCGAAAACGGCGAGATCGTCGGACGTTCGCCGGGCATCAAGCAGAATGAATTCCTCGTCAGCGATCTGCAGGTAGGGGATTTTGAACTGAAACTCAAAGTCAAACTCACACCCAACACCGGTAACAGTGGCATTCAGTTTCGCAGCAGTCTTGAACCGGGCGGCCATGTCAAAGGCTACCAGGCAGACGCCGGTAAAGGCTGGTGGGGAAAACTCTATGAAGAACATGGTCGCGGTCTCCTGTTTAAAAATTCGGGTGAAGCTTATGTTCGTGAAGGAGAATGGAACGAGTATCGCATCGTCGCGGTTGGCCCGCAGATTCGTACTTTCATTAACGGAAATCTCTGTACCGACCTCAACGATCCCCAGGGCGCCAAGACCGGCATCATCGCCTTCCAGATTCATTCCGGCGGCCCCATGGAAGTTCGCTTCAAAGATCTGGAATTAAATCTGGCCCCCAAAACCGACTGATCGAACCACGGTCAGACTGGTTTTTACCACAAAAACCAGTTTGACCGTTTGTCAGTTCTTTTCGCATCAACTTCAGCCTCCTGTCAGAGAAAGCTGAATAAACTCCCCTTGACGCCGCCGCGCCAACAGCGATAAGCGCTGTTTTGGGTCGCGCGCGT
>NZ_CAXAVM010000119.1:0-21837 GCF_963972345.1 uncultured Gimesia sp.
CGGCAACCGTTGTCTGGATTAACTATTACGGCCGCATGAACCAGGGTGCCGTCCGAGGCGTAGCCTGGTCGATGATGATTCTGGCCTCTGCTTTAGGACCGCTCCCGGTCGCCATGTCGATTGACTACTTCGATTCTTACAATCCGGCTCTCTACCTGTTTGCCACTCTCCCCTTAATCTCAGCAGCCGCGGTCTGGTCCGCTCATCCTCCCAAGCTGTTTAAACAACAGGAAGAATCCGACGCAGGTACTGTCTCCACAGGCTGATCCCGTCAGAGCCGGGCACCACAGAATTTACAGAACGTGGCGTTGGAATCATGGCCTTCCCGCATACATTCAGGGCAGACCTGCGTCGTAATCCTGCTTCGATCTGATGCTCTCGCTCCATGCGCCAATTCAGCAGAGACGATTCCCGTGGGCACGATAATCAGGCTGTAACCCAGAATCATAATGAGGGAGGCCAGGAATTTTCCCAGAGGGGTGACCGGCGCACTATCACCATAGCCGACGGTCGTCATTGTGACAATCGCCCAGTACATACTCTCGGGAATCGAATCAAAGCCACTTCCTTTATCATCTTCAATCAGATGTAATGCCGCCCCTTCGATGACAACCGCGATGAGTACAGTCGCCAGAAAAACCGCGACCTTGGAGCGACTGGCCCAGATGGCACGCCGCAATTCCGAAGCTTCCGAAAGCATATGTGCCAGTTTAAAGATTCGGAAGGCACGCAGCAGTCGCAGCGCGCGAATCACTCCCAGTCGTTGTGTTTCCCCCGGCGCAATATTCATAATGTAGGTCGGCAGAATCGAAAGCAGATCGACAACGCCATAAAAACTGAAGATATAGCGCAGAGGATGACGGGCACAGATGATGCGCGCAACATACTCAATGGTGAAGAGAATTGTGAAAAACCATTCCGCATAATGAAACGGGACATCATAGTCCTTGTCCAGTGAATTCACGCTTTCCAGCATGATCACCAGCACACTCAGTAAAATAGCAATCAGCAAAATGACATCAAATGCTTTCCCCGCCCGTGTATCCGCCTCGAAGATAATTTCGTACCAGCGATCCCGCCAGTCACGCGATTTTATTTCCGGCGTCTTTTTCGACTCAGACATTCAGATACTTTCGATCATTAATAATTTCGCGATGCCATTTCCGGGAGATGTACGAAACATACGACTGCAGTCCCAGATTATGTACGAAATCCACTTTCGAGGTCAACCTGATTCGAAAGAACTGCTTTCAGCGCGCTTTCCTGCTTAAACAGGAGAAACGTAATCTGATCCCAAACGGATCAATCCTTTCCCTCGCTTCCTGCTCCGTATATAATGAGAGCTGAGTTTTCCTCAGATTTAACCTTCCTCTGAATTTGCCTGCCACACCACCTTGATCAGGATTGTCTATGCGACTTGCTATCTGCTTTCTGATGCTGTTTCTGATCAGTGGCTCTGCCACTGCCGTGACTCCGGAACCAGCTGATTACTTTGAAAAGTCAGTCCGCCCGATACTGATGAAATATTGCGCGGACTGCCACGATCCAGACGATTCAAAAAATGACGTCCGCTTACTCCAGGCCAGGACAGCGGAGGAAATTTCTCAATTCAGTAAAATCTGGCTGAGTGCGTCACACCAGCTCAGAAACAGGACGATGCCTCCTGCTGATGAAGATCAACCCACAGAAGCAGAACGCTTGCGGATCGCGAACTGGATTGAAACTTTTCTCCGTGAGACCGCCTGTGACCGGGGCGAACACGCCGGTCGGGTTTTACCAAGACGTCTGAACCGAACCGAGTACGATAATACGATCCGCGATCTGTTCGGCCTGGAGTTGAAGTTCTCGGAAAAATTCCCCAATGATGGAGCGGGGGGAGAAGGATTCGACAATAACGGTGAAACCCTGTTTCTGCCTCCCATTTTAATGGAACGTTACCTGGAAGCAGCGCAGGAAATTCTCGATGCTGCCATCATCACTCCCCCCTTAAAAAAAACATACAAGGTCTCTGATTTCCTGCCTCCCCTCTCAGCAGACAATACTGATTCACGAGAGATCAAGCCGGGCGATGAGATTTCCGTGATTGAAGGCATCTATCTTACCAGTGATTACAGCGTTAAAATTGAACTGCTCTCACCAGAAAAAAAGAACACGCAGGTCATCCTGAAGATCGACGGTATCAAAGCGCATCGATTTCAGTTAAAGCCCCTGGAAAGCCAGACCGTTGCCACTGATGTGCGACTGATGCGTGGCTTGCATTCGATGACACTCGCGGTTCCCGAGGGTGAGGCCGCTGTCAAAGTCCGCTCACTGAATCTGGAAGAACGACGAGAACCCGTATCAAAAGAAAAAAAACATCTGCATCAACGTATCTTCGAAGTCGCCGGCAAAGATCTTCCGCCAAATCGTGAATCTGCGCAGAAGATCATTCGCGCCCTGACAAAGAAAGCATATCGACGGCCGCTGACCGATCATGAACTGACTCAACTGCTGCAGCTGTATGATCGCGCCGCCGAACGAAACGATCCGTATGAAGAAAGAATCAAACTGGCGTTGAAAGCAGCCCTGGTATCACCTCACTTCCTGTTTCGTACCGACGCTGCTCCTGAGCAACCGGGCATTCAGCGCATCTCGGATTACGAACTGGCAACCAGGCTCTCTTATTTCTTCTGGGCCAGCATGCCAGACGCAGAACTGATGCAACTGGCGGATGAAGGAAAACTCCATCAGAATTCGATCCTCGAACAGCAGATCAAGCGTATGCTGGCCGATCCGAAAGCGCGGGCTTTATCCGAACTGTTTACAGAGCAGTGGCTGGGAACTAAAGATGTCGGCGGCCGTATCGCCCCTGTCAGTGGACAGTTCCGCGATGTGTATTCTACCGAACTGGCACTCGACTTCCGTGAAGAAGCAGTCCAGATGATGAATTATCTTTTCCAGGAAAATCGCAGTCTGCTGGAAATCATTGACGCTGACTATGCCTTCCTGAATCAGAGGCTCGCAAAACATTACGATGTCGACGGCGTTAAAGGCCGTGAGTTTCGTAAAGTGACCGTCAAGGACGGCAGGCGTGGAGGCGTACTGGGCCTCGGTGGAGTTCACATGCTGACATCCTACCCCAAGCGGACCAGTCCGGTTCTACGCGGTGCCTGGGTACTCGAAACCTTGCTGGGAACACCAGTCCCTTCGCCACCACCGGGTGTGCCCCCTCTCAAGGAGAAGAGCGGAGATAATAAAAAACGATCCATTCGCCAGATCCTTGAGGCTCATCGTGAACACGCCACCTGTGCTGCCTGCCATGATATTATCGATCCCATCGGTTTTGGACTGGAAAACTATGACCTGTTTGGTCGATGGAGAGAAAAGGAGCGAGGTCAGCCCGTTGATGCCACTGGCGAATTTCCTTCCGGGGAAACCTTCGCTGGACCGGGTGAATTGAAAAAAGTATTGCTCAAACGGAAAGACGAACTGGCTCGGCACTTCACGGGCAAAATGCTCGGCTATGCACTGGGGCGCAGCCTGGAAGATGCGGACGACTGTACGATTGAAAAGATTGTGAAACAACTGGAGCAGAACGACTATCGGTCGCAGACACTGATTCGTGAAATCGTATTCAGCAAACCGTTTCTCTATCGCGACAGTACTCACTCTGAGGTAAAATCAGAGAGAGCGGAATAGTTTTAATTTTAAACTGTCAACTTTAGACAGGAAGGAAGTGAGATGGCTCAACCAATCTCAAGACGAACCGTACTCCGAGGCCTGGGTGCCAGCCTGGCATTACCCTGGCTGGACGCGATGACATCACGCAGTCGTGCTGCGGAATCACTCGACAAACCTCCCGTACGTACCGCTTTTCTGTTTATGCCCAATGGGGTGGTCCCCAAACATTGGGATCCACCACAGAAAGACAATGATCAGTTTGATCTGACTCCCATGCTCAAGCCGCTTGCCGGAGTCAAAGAAGAATTCCTGTTGCTGGAAAATCTCTGGAATGAACAGACCGTCGGTCGTAACGGTCATTGGCCCAAAGTCCCCGCCTTTCTTTCGGGAGGTTTTGTTGTCAGGACTTCAGGCCGGGATATGGATACCGGCGGAACGTCCCTCGATCAGATGATGGCACGCAAGATTGGCAACCGGACTCCCCTGCCTACCTTCGAACTGGGTGTCGATCCCGCCCGCAATGGAATTGATAATATTGGCGGAGGATTCACTCGCATTTACGGCTCGCATATCGCCTGGCGCGATCCTCATACACCGGTTCCCAAGGAAATCATTCCGCAGTTGGCCTTCGATCGATTGTTTCGCACGAGTTCTGCAGGACCTGTCGTGTCCGGCTTCAATCCGAACCAACCCCAGGTCGTCAAATCGCTTCAGCGAGATGACACCAGCGTACTCGATCTCGTCCGTGACGATGCAAAGTCACTCCAACGTAAAGTCGGCATACAGGACCGTGCCAAAATCGACGAATACCTGGACTCCGTCCGCTCTGTCGAACGCCGCATTGAATCTGCATTAAAACCGCAAAAGCGCTGGATCAATGAAGGCCGTTTCGATGTACCCCGACCGGGCCCCGGTATTCCCAAAGATCATCAGGAACACGTGCGTATGATGCTCGATATCATGGTACTCGCGTTCTGGACTGATTCGACCCGTATTTCCACTTTCATGTTTGGCAATGCTCAGACCGGTCGAAACTTCTCCTTCCTGGATGGTGTCAAAGGCAGTTTCCATCAGCTGTCACACCATCGGGAACAGGAGAAGGAACGCGACATGTACGAAGCCATCGGGACCTGGCATATCACACAGCTGGCTTATGTGATCGATAAAATGCGTTCCCTGAGTGAAGGAGAATCCACGCTGCTGGATAATTCCATGCTGTTATTCGGTTCCACGATCAAAGATGGAAACCGCCACGATGAACACAACCTGCCCGTGATTCTCGCCGGCCGAGGGGGAGGCACGATTCGCCCCGGACGTCGATTGACGGCTCCGAAAGACACTCCACTCTGTAATCTGTATGTCTCCATGCTGCAGCGAATGGGAATTCAGACCGAGCGATTTGGCGACAGCACGGGTGAATTAAAAGGGCTTTCCTGAATCAATCTCGAAATGGATCAGTCCTGAAACTGATAGGAAAACAGGTCCGCATCTTTCAAGCGAAAGCGCAGTCGAACTGGTTTACCGGCCAGGCTGCTGACATCCGGTTTTTTATTCCAGGTGACCGTACGGTCGACGGTGTCACCGAATAACTCATCACAGTCCTGGAAAGTAAAGCCCGGTATCGGTTCGCCAGCCGCATTCTGAATTTCCACATAGAGACTGCCGGCTGCAGAAGTGGAAAAATTAAGAGACAGCTGATTTCCCGTAAAAGTGATCGGAACGGTCAATAACTCTCCCCCCTTCATCGAGGCATGCAGCGACACAAAACCATCAAGTCGCAGCGAATAGCGTCTGAGGGAGTTCCCCTTTCCATGCCAGTAGTCTTCCGCAGCATAGATGGAAAGTTCATCCGGTGCCCCTGCGAATGATGACTTTGTCTGAACCACATTTTCGGCGATAAACTGATGCCCGTACTGCCATGTCCCCGGACGCTCGATGCCCGGCCTCAAGAAGGCTTCATTCCAGCGTTTGAAATGCACTCCATCCCTGCTGGCCATTAACAGTCCTTCACTGACAGCCGTACCATACCGTTCAACTGAGGAAGCCCGTAACTTTCGCCGTTCATACTCGGGTAGCGCCCGCATGGATTCCGACCAGCCCCGTTCAATATAGCGAGCGGGAAAACCGATCCGGATATGCGGTGCGCGAAAGTAAGGCGCCACCTGATTCGTATACAGTTCTTCGCTGGGCGAATCTTCGTAGACCAGATCTGCCACATTTTCCCACTGGATAAAATCCGGTGAAGTCGCCGTCTGAATCGCACGATCCCCCTCAGGTTTCCAGGTTTTCGCATCAGTGATCCCCCCAGTGAATACCCGGTAATAAGTTCGATACTGTTTTTGGACCGAATCCCAGAATGCCAGATTCTGTGAATCGAAGGCCCCCTTCGTGATGACTGGTGCTTCCTGCATCAGGTTCCAGTGAATTCCATCCGCTGACTGAAAGGCATACAGCCCCCCTTCTCCCTGCAAGCCTCCCAGCGCCTTAAATTTCGCTTCCGGTTTGCAGTCGGGGTTTTTATCCAGAAAGGGCGCAAAGTTATGACACCCCTTCCCCTCAAGGATGATGTTATTCTTTTTCGATCCCTTGAATTCAACAATCCCCAGTTCCGGTCGAGTCCAGTGAATGCCGTCTTTGCTCTCGGCATAACAATAGTATGGCTTATGGCTGCCGGTATTCAGTTTTCCTTCTGAAACGATGATATGTGAACCACGATAATACAGCCGATAGAGATCGCCTTCCTGGATGATCGTATGATAGCCCGAACTGCTGCCTTCCCAGGGTTGATCGAACTGGATGACCACTTCGCGGGGAACCGGCTTCTGCAGACGAAGTTCTGCGTCTCCCGTGATTTGATCGATCAGCGTCTTTTCGATGAACATTTCTCGCCGATTACCGATTTTCACAGGCGACTCTGCCGAAACGGATTGCAGAGAACTCAGAAGAATTGTGAGACAGAGCACAAACTGAAAATGGAAGGCAGTCACAGGCATGGTGGATACTCCTGGTGGGTAAATGGTTCCATTTTACGATACCAGATCACCAGCAGAATATCAGCTTTAAATACCAGAAATGCATCTTTTATTCCGCGAGCTTCAGATGCAATAAGGGGAACGGTTTGCCGAAGCCATCCACATCAGATCGATGTGCCACTTCAAACCCCAGATGTTGATAAAAGCCTAAAGCCTGTTCGTTCTGCTCATTCACATCAACAAGCTCAGCGCCCAGTTCATTGACCGCATAACTTACCAGTTGCCGCCCGATCCCATTTCCGCGCCAGGCTGGATCAATAAACAGAGCTTCGATCTTCGGAGACTCGACCCCGACAAAGCCAATCACGGCTTGAGATTCGTCACGAACACAATATACAGGCAGGCACTCCAGACAGGCTTCCTGCACCAGCGGTTTGAGTGATTGAATGGTATCTTCATCCAGAAAATCATGCGTCGCACGCACCGATGCTTCCCAGACATCCAGTGCCCGCGGGTGATCTGCTGGTTTGAGATTCGAAATCTGAAATGAAGGAGTCATAACAAATAAAGAAAGTGATCAATCGATGGATTAAGCAGCGCTGACGGAACGAAATCGAGAAACCAGAATACCCTGATTTAATCAATAAAAAAAGCCGCCCCGCTTCAAAGAAACAGGACGGCTGAGAAATAATTCAACCAGTTTTTTTACAGAACATTTGTAACGCCGGGAGTCGGAATCGGATAGAAACCATTTTCATCAGGAACCGTCACAGGAGTGGCTTCCCAGGAGAACTCTTTCGGCATCAGACTGACTTCAGAAGCCATCGCTTCATCCCAGGTGATTGGCTTACCACTGTAAGTTGCCAGGCGACCCAGAATCGAAGTCATCGTGGATTTCGCACCATATTCGGCTTCATTGTAAGGCGTTCCATTGTAGATGGCTGCGAACAGATCATCGTGTTCCACCTGGTAGGGATTGGTTTTCTTGCCACGATATTTCCATTTATAGCCACCAGTCGTTTCATACTTGGCACCACTGATATCGCAGGAACCTTTGCTACCCTGAGCATGCTCGGTCACACTGTTCCAGCAGTTACGAATATGTCGGCACTGGCTGTACATCCGGGTGTCGTCGGCATAGACAAACTCAACGGCGAAGTGATCGTAGATCTCACCGTATTTTTTGTCGGTTCGAACCTGGCGTCCGCCCATCCCATAAGCTTTCACGGGGAAATCATCTTTCAACCAGTTACAGACATCGATGTTATGAATGTGCTGCTCGTTGATGTGATCCCCGCAGAGCCAGTTATAGTAGTACCAGTTTCGCATCTGGTATTCCATTTCTGATTTCGCATCTTCCCGGGCCAGTCGGGGTTCCCAGACTCCACCACTGTTCCAGTAGCAGCGCATGGATGTGATGTCACCAATCGCTCCATCTTTCAGTCGCTGAATGGTTTCGATGTAGGGCGCCTGGTGATGACGCTGCAGCCCCACGCCGACTGCCAGGTTTTTCTCCTTGGCTTTCTTGGCGGCTTCCAGAACTTTCTTCACACCGGTGACATCAGTCGCCACCGGTTTTTCCATGAAGATATGCACGCCTTTATTGACGGCTGCTTCAAAATGAATTGGACGGAACCCGGGAGGAGTCGCCAGGATGACGACATCCACGCCGCTATCCAGAAGCTTCTGATAGGCATCGAAGCCGACAAACATTTTATCTTCAGCAACATCAACACGTTCCGGGCGACCCGAAAACTGTTTCTGCAGGTTTGTCAAGCTGCTGTCCATACGGTCTTTGAAAGCATCTGCCATCGCTTCCAGCTTGACATTCCCTTTTGTCGACAACGCCTGGGAAGCAGCCCCGGTACCACGACCACCACAGCCAACCAGGCCAACTTTAATTGTATCATCACCACTGGCGTGAACATGAGCGGATGACCCCAGTGTGGAAAGGATCCCTGTACCCACCGCAGTGGCGGTAGTTACTTTCAAGAAGTCGCGTCTGGAAGTAGATTGATTGTTAGATTGAGTCATCAGAGGCCTTTCCCTAATCTGCAGGACGATTTGGTAAGATAGAAATATTTCTAATACACATATGCATTTGCCGGATCAACCGTTGATGGAAATCCGGCAAATGCAACTGTTTCACAATAATCTCTGGAATAAAATCAGCCGCTCAGCGTCCTTCATCAGCCGGGATCGCAGGATCGAGGCCGTATTTTTTCCGTTCTTCAGCGGTAGGCACATTTAAAGGACGAACCACCCGGAAACCAACCATAATGGCATCGGTATGATACCAGATACTCTGCGGGATCTGCGGGTCCTGAATTTTCCAGTCAGCACTGGAAGCGATCCGGTTGGCACTGCGAAGCGCCTCGGGTTCATCATCCCATGATCCACCGCGGGCGACCCGAGGATAAAGCGTCGTAGGAACATTAACCGGAAAATTCAGCGTTCCTTTATCGCCCCATTTTTTATAAGCGTCAGGAATGTATTGATCGAGAACCCACTCGGAAACATTTCCGTGGATGTCATACAGTCCCCAGGGATTCGGTTTTTTCTGCCCGACCTTCTGGTAGGTGTCATTGCAGTTGGCATAATGCCAGGCATAGTCATCCAGATTAGCAGCGTTATCACCAAAGGAGTACGCAGTCTTGGTACCGGCGCGGCAGGCATATTCCCATTCCGCTTCGGTGGGAAGACGATAGTAATGACCGGTCTTCTCACTCAACCATTTGCAATAGGTTTTCGCTGCCAGCTGTGTCATGCAGATCGCGGGATACCCATCATGTCCCATGTCGAATGTCATGTCTGTGTAAGGCTTCGTAGGACGAGTCACTGCGTCGGCTGCTTTTTCTTTTTCGTCAAACTTGCCACGCAACAGTTTGCGACGCTGGATATCCAGGTTGAAGCTCCAGACATCGTATTCATTCCAGGTGACTTCATGCTTGCCCATCCAGAACGGTTCAATTTTAACTTTGACCTGGGGACCTTCGTCTTTTTCCCGGTTGGCTTCGCCGTCTGGACTCCCCAGCGTGAACTCACCGCCGGGGATAGGTACCATGTCAAATGTAACATCGGTATTTTCAATTTTTTCGGTATAAGGCTTCATCTCTTTTTCTGTTTTTGCTTCCTGTGCGGAGGCCATTGATACAGAAAACAGGACAGCGGCAAAGAAAGTAAATTTGCCTTGCATTAAGAGACTGTGACGACATACGCTAAGCATATTGGTTTACTCCGTAACGGTAAGCTGCAATCGAACTTTAAATCGGGATGGATGATGTCATACTTTTTTCAGACATGCCTGCTGCTCTCCACAATGTCAGGCAATCAACTCTGCACGGATAGCGAAATTCTGAATCGGTATGAATTTCAGGAAGTGCATATGGGGGTGCAGTGGAGAATCGTATTATATGCTACCGACAAACCAATCGCAAATAAAGCTGCACAAAATGCCTTCCTACGTGTAAAGGAACTTAACAAACTCCTCAGCGATTATGATCCCGAAAGCGAGTTAAATAAGTTATGTCGGTTATCCGGGCCTGGAAAGCCGATCACGGTCAGCGATCCCCTGCTGGAAGTACTGAAAAAAAGTCAAGCACTCTCACGGGAAACAGAAGGTGCATTTGACGTTACCATCAGCCCCGTGGTCCGGCTCTGGCGTCGCGCCCGCCGACAGAACAAGCTGCCGGACCCTACCCGTCTGGCAGACGCTCGCGCCAAAGTCGGTTTCGAATTACTGAAAATCTCTGAACAGAATCAAACGGTCGAACTACTGAAAGACGACATGCGCCTCGACCTGGGAGGCATCGCCAAAGGGTATGCCGCCGATGTCGCTTTAAAGGTTTTGAAAGAACACGGCGTCAATCGAGCCATGATCGATGCCAGCGGTGACCTCGTACTCGGCGATCCACCGCCGGACAGCTGTGGCTGGAAAATCGGCATCTCCTCCTCTGATGCCCTCCAGGCTGAAATCGACCGCTTCCTCTATCTGCACAACATAGCCGTCGCGACCTCGGGTGATGCGCTGCAGCATGTGGTCATCGATGGTAAACGTTACTCCCATATTGTTAATCCTCACACCGGACTGGGCCTGACTGACCAGAGTCGGGTTACCGTCATCGCACCGGATGGCACTTCTGCAGACAGTCTCGCTTCCGCCATCAGCGTCCTCGGTCCCGTGGATGGAATCAAACTTTTAACAAAGAAACCAGGTACCGCCTGCCTGATATTACTCCATGAAAACGGTAAGATAAAGTCATACGAATCTCCCTGCTTCTCCCGCTATGAAGTGGATCAGAATCAACAATGAACTGGAGCCGACATGACGCAGAATCTGGTATACCTCAATGGCGAATACGTCCCCGCTGCTGAAGCAAAAATCTCGATCTTTGACGGAGCGATCAGCCTCGGCATGACCATCACCGAGTCGACGCGAACCTTCGCCCATCAGCCATTTCGCCTGCGAGATCATCTCGAACGTCTCTACCTCAGCCTGAAAGCAGCCCGCTTCGATGCCGGCATGACGCTGGATCAAATGGAACAGCTCACTCTCGAAGTCTGGGAGAAAAACCGGCCCCACTATCCTGCAGAAACCGATGCCTGGATCATTCACAACATCACTCCCGGTCAATGGGTCCCCTCCAGCGGACAGAAACCGCCGGAATCCAAACCCACGGTGATGATCGTTACCCTGCCTCTTGACCTCTCCTACTGGGCCGAATTCTATCGCACCGGCTGCCATGCCGTCACTCCTTTCACTCGCGTGCAACCGGCGCAATCACTCGATGCACGCATCAAAAACCGCAGCCGCTTCATCTACTCCATGGCCGAATCGGAAGTCAAACTGGTCGACCCCATGGCCCAAAGTCTGATCCTGGATACCGATGGTTTTCTCTCCGAGAACAAAGGCGGCAACTTTTTCCTGGTCACGCAGGGCTGCATTAAAACTCCCAGTACCATCAACTGCCTGAATGGCATCAGCCGCCAGACCATCTTCCAACTGGCCAGTCAACTGGAAATCCCTATCCAGGAATGCCAGCTGCTCCCCTACGATGTCACCACCGCCGACGAAGCATTTTTCACCAGCACTCCTTACTGCATCATGCCCGCTACAAAATTTAATGGCATCACTGTCGGAACCGGCGAAGTGGGACCGATCACCAGAAAACTGCTCAGCGCCTGGAGCCAGCTCGTCGGCATCGACATCCAGGAACAGGCGCAACAGTCGCTCTCCTGAATCAGCAGAAATTCATTATCCCAGTACAGTGGAAATAGTCTGCAACAGCCTCCTTTCAATTCGCGATACCAGATTGACCGTCCGTTTCACAGCAGTCGTGTTCCCCCGCGGGCCTCTTTCACGATCATCTGAATGAAGTGCAGTTTGCGAAGCACCGTGCGGGACATGACAAACGGATAGAAATCCTGATGCCCCATGCTGCGCGCGAGTTCGTTGAGTACCGTGGTGAGTTGCACCCATGAATTTATCAGCAGGATGACGTGTTCGGCATCAGGGGCTTTCGGATCGTAGAGATCGTTCACAGTAAAAGGTTCCACTGCCTGCTCGACGTCTTCACCGCGCAACCCGAAACGGAGGGCAGTATCCAGGCTGTCGACCACATGCAGATAGTGAGCCCAGCACTCGGCCCAATCTTCCCACGGATGAATCGAAGCGTAAGAACTGATATGATTTTGGGCCCAGTTGGCAGGCGGCCCCTGTTCATAATTACGCTTGAGAGCCGCAGAATAATCTTCTCGCTCATCTCCAAACAGTTCTCGGTATTTTTCCAGCCACGGTGTATCTGAAACAAGGCGGTCCCAGTAATAGTGACCGATTTCGTGACGCAAATGTCCCAGAAGTGTGCGATAAGGCTCATGCATTTCTTTACGGGCTTTTTCACGAATCGAATCGTCTGCTTCCTCGATATTCAGAGTAATCAAACCATTGGCATGCCCTGTGAGAACCCGCGGCTTCTGCCCCGTGGCTCGTAGAAAATCAAACATGACCCCGTGTTCGGGATCCTCACTCACTTTCGATTCCACAGGTAAACCGAGATTCAATAATTGTGCGATCAGGCGACGTTTCGCATTTTCAATTTTACGCCACCACAGTCGATTCTCGGGGTCATCCAGATTGGGTATCGTGTGGTCCAGCCGACAGGATCGGCAGAGCGTCTGCTTTTCCTCGGCCTGTACCAGCCAGTTGCACCCGGCCGGAGAGTCAAAGTTTTTACAGCGTTTCCAGACAATCTTCTGATCGGATTCTCCGTCAATGATCCAGGTCCCGGCGGTGGGTCCCTCAGCCAGTGCCCGGAGTTGCTGCAATGCTGGTGCGTACCCCAGTGGCGTCTGACATCCCAGGCAGACACTGTTTTGAAAATAGATCGGACGCCCGCAACGACAACTCGATGCACTTCTCGACCCGGACAGTTCATCAGACTTCCAGACCTCCACCAGGCGTCGGGTGACTGATTCGAATATATTCAGCATGTTTTGATCCTCTATGATCTGATGCAGTTTGCATCGACGATGTCAGGGTTTACAACCAGCGTCTGGCCGAAGAGATCCACTGCCATGGCGATGCGCGTTTAATGTATGCAGGTGAACCCCGGCTTGTAAAGGATCAAATCGTTTCGATAATTCTGCACAGGAAGTAGTTCCTTCTGAAATTTAACCGTGATTGATTTCTACGACTGAAAATATTCGACTTGACTTGCCCCTGCCCCCAACCAGAATAAGCACCTAACTGAGTCGCGCGCGTGACCAGTTTACAGTGCACTGAAACACCAGCCACCTGTTCCTGATCTTCACTACAAAACAGCCTGTTTTTTCCCGATTTGCACTGCTCGAAACCGCACCCGTTCGTACTGTACCCCTGCGGGTCGCCGCACATCGCAACCCTTCGCCCCGGCACCGCCACTGTATCGTCCAGCATCGGTCCTCTGTCAACCCGTATCGCCACATCATCTTTTTCATCCCCCTTGACACATCCACGCCCTTCCCGAAAATAATCCACCATGCATAATCCAACATGCAAAAACCAACCTGCAACGAAACCACAAACCCCCAGCCAACGGACTCCAGGTTCATAGATCGAACACCAGAATGAATCCAACAACAATAACATATATTCAATGTCCTCTCCCCCGGGCGGGTGCCATCTGTCGGCTTGCCCGACAGTGTTTTGAGTAACCATCCCAACTGAAAAAACAGGGAGAGCCCAAATACCATTCAGGCCGAGCAGAGCGAGCAGGAGCTCACAGATGCCACGTAAATTTCGGAATCAGGCTCCCCACACAAATTCAGCGTGTGGCACCGTTGGCTTGCCCAACGGTGAAAGTGATCACGGCTCCCTTACCCGGTTCACAACGAATTATAAGGATCGGCTCCCAACCCCCGCAGATGAAAATCCCGAACCACTGAATGATTAAATTAGGGTGATCGATATTCATCAGATTAAAAAGGTCTCAGCCCGCCTGGCGAGGTTCGACACGGCATCGCACATGATGGCTACAGAATGAAACATCCCCATCACATTTTTCGACCACGAAAACCCCAAAACCAGCCAAAAGCAAAATGGGTAAGCCCGAATGCAATTCGGGCCGAGCGCAGCGAGCAGGAGGTCACAGCTCCCGCATCCATTCTGGAACCAGGCTTTCCACATCCATTCGACACGGCCGGACAAGCCGGCCATGGCACCCCGATACCTCGATATCAATTGCACTGTCCCCTATCAGCTCAGACGAGCGCGTGCCACCGTCGTCTTGCCCGACGGTACTCAGTTAACCAGCCCCTACCAGCAAAACCAACTGGCCCGGGATGCAATCCGGAGTTGTCGCAAACAACAGGAAACTGTCAGAACATTCTCCCGCAAACCAGGCGAGGTGAAGCTCCCGCACCACATCCGGATCAAACTTCTGGACCTGGCAGCAGACAGCGATTATAATTTCTCCATACAATACAATTCACCGGGCTCTTACACTTTGAAGTCCGAACTGTTCAGCAGAGAATTGGGTGCAACTGTTAGCTCGCCAACAGTGTGCAGTTAACCAGCCACAGACCAATAATAATGAGCTGGTCCAAATCTATTTTTCGGGCCGAGCGCAGCGATATCCAGGATGAAAAGGGCCAGCCATGTCAAATCAGGAATTGTCAAGGCGTGGGTTTCTGCTCACGACAGGAGCAGTCTGCTGCAGTGCCGCATTCAAGTCCAGTTTAGCAGCAGAAAACGAGCAAGACGCCAGTAACTATAAAAAGCTGGACTGCCATCTGCACATCAATCACAAAAACAGATCGCTGGAAGATACGATCAGACACATGGACGCAACCGGTACAGCCAGGGCATTCATTCTGCCTCTGGAGACGGGCGAAGGGGGCGTGCTGCTGCGTACGGAAACGGTCCTGCATGCCTTCCACAAATATCCGGATCGCCTGATTCCCTTTTGTCAGACGGACATCCGCCAGCCAGACGTGATAGAACGGATTCGTGCTTACCATCTGCTGGGCTGTCGGGGGATCGGTGAGCAGAAAGAGCATCTGCCTTTAAACGATCGTCGCGTGGAAGCGGTGATTGCAGAGTGCGACGAATTGAACTGGCCGATCACCATTCACTTCCAGGACGATAAAAACGGATTCAACCAGGGCATCGAAACGCATCTGGAAACCTATCTGAAAAAATATCAGCGGGTGCGGATCATCGGCCACGCGCAGTCTTTCTGGTCTCACATCAGTGCCGACGTACCACCACCTGACAAAACGCTTTATCCCCGCGGCCCCGTCAAGCCGGGCGGACTGCTGGATCATCTGTTGAGCAACTACCCCAATCTGTACGCGGACATGTCCGCCGGCAGCGGATTCACTGCGCTCTCCCGCGATGAAGATTTTACCGCAGGCTTCCTCGAACGACACCCGCAGCAGTTACTGTTCGGCAGCGACTGCCCCTGTTCCGACGGTCGCGGCGGCAACTTTAACGGTGTCTGTTACAGCACACGCCTGCAGCAGTTTCTGCTGCGAATGGTCAAAGACAAAGCAGCCCTGCAGGACATCTTCTACAACAACGCCGAACGCGCCTTGAATGGCTCGGGTTAGTATCCCGGATACTTTATTGTCCCCCTTTCATATTGGGTCAGCCTCTTTTATTCTCTTTTTGAAAAAGGCAACTAACCATGCGATATGTTCTGATGAACCTGCTCATGATCGTATTGTTTTCTGACGTGCCAACTTCGTTCGCCCAAAACGTTTCGCCGGAACAGGATGAAGTTGCAGCAGCCAGGGTAAAATTTTGTTTGAGTGGAATTCGAGAGCATAGTCAAAGGTTGAAATCGGGGTTGGCGACTTACCAGGGTTCTCTTGACGTGGAGATCAGGGCGCAGCCTGAAAAAAACCTCTCCGGCCCCGTCTCCGGAACACTCGCCTTCGATGGATCAAAAGTACGATTTGATGTGACTCGTCCTGGCTGGACTGTCGACTCAGACAGTATCGAGCACCCCTCGGACGACAAGACAGTGAGGAACGCGACGGCAAAGATGAATCAGGGAACTCTTACCAAGATGTTCAGTAACGATGGATCAAAAATCGCCATTTGGCAGTCCTTCCAGCCGTTGATCGCAATTGCAAAAGCGAGCAGCTTTCCAGACCGCCGCGTGACGGAATATATCGACTACAGATGCCCCACGTTATTTGATATCTTTTCAGTGAACCGGGGGTACTCTCTGGATCAAATGCTGGATAAGCTTGACCCCGATAATGCACTGTCAGTGGTTTCAGTGGAAAAAGAATCAGAGACGATCTGGAATTTAATCTGGACCTACACGGATCTGGAACACGACGAAGCCACGCGATGTATTCTAACGGTTGATGTTCAACAAGATTTCAGTCCCACGAAGTTTCTTTGCGAATCAACCAGGCTACAGAATGTGAAGGATGATTCCAGTTGGATTCCTGAGTGGGAAAATACCACAACCTGGAAGGAAGTGTCAGAGGTGTGGGTTCCCGTCCATGTGGAGCGGAAACTTTTCATGGGCCCCTATTCAGGTACGGACGAAGTCTTCACTGTTGATCTTGAATGGAAGTCTGTTAATGAGCCCATTGCCGATGACGTGTTTACCTATGCCGACTTCGATGTCCCTGACAACATCGCCATACAAGACACTTCATCGGGAGAGACGGTCTGGATCAAGCCCCTTCCTGCAAATAAGCGACAGACTGAGCGTCCCCTCAGCAGCAACTACTCAACAACAAAGACAATCCTGATATTAGTCAACCTGTTGTGCTTGCTGTTAATTGGTGTATGGTATCTTCGCAAAAGGGTATCCCATGCTTAAGTTGTTTTTGAATTGACCGCAACCTGTTAAATCGAACAGAAGAAGGTAGCTGAGAATACTTCTCGTAATACAGGCATGATGGCGGTCTTTAATTGGCAGAATAAAAAGGTTGGAACTCTTTTTATCGAACCCTGAACGTCTTTATATCCTCTTTACTCATCCATTTCAGCATATGGTTATTTACCATTCGTCATTTTGCGGAAGATATATGTGGGATGAATGTCGAGAGAGGCATCTCCGCCGCCGTTGAATGTTCGCATCCGTCCTCCTTCCACGGCCACCAGCTCCCAGCCCCGGGCAGCAAGAATATTCAAGCCACGCTCAAGTGAGGGCTCGTAAGAGTTGTTCGGGGGTAATTTTCCATCAAGCCCCAGCTTATCGATTTCCAGACGAGCCAGAACTTTATACACCTGGCGCGGCGTCTCTTGTTCGGCTTTCGGTTCGGCTGCCAGCGAATAGGCAATCGAGACAGTGAGCATTAAGCAGCAGGCAAATAACCGTTTCATTTGTGACTCCTTAAAGTGGTTGTTGAGGCTTGACTCCGTGGAAGGAGGCTTCAAATTGTCCCGGGAAACGAAAAGCAAGCAGGCTTTCTTAAAATCATCAAATTTGCCAACCGGCAGAAGACCTGTCTGTTTTCCCGCTGATTCAGGATGACATATTGTGTGGTCAATGGGAAGATAAGATGATCTCAACAGGTACGTCGTATCAGAATTTATTGGTTCACTAAATTTTGATTCCCTGGGGAACCACGCCAGTCATGCTCCCGTTGCTTCTTCAAAAAATGCGGCCACCAGAGAGATGGCTGGCATGTCAGGCTTCCGGCTGTTGTTTTCGCGATTGTGAGTACCACCAGCCTAACCATCCTGCGATAAAGAGAATATTCAGTATCACAAGCCAACGCCACTGCCCTGATGATTTGCCTGCCAAATCATCAATTGAAGCAGGAACTGTATATCTCTCTGCTTTTTTAAGAGTTGCTTTCGGGCTCGTCCAGTCTGCGACCTCAACGCCGGGAATGTCATACCAGATGCGAAACTGGTCCTCTTCAAAATTGCCCGGCACACATTGATCCATCTGAATCACAGTCTCATATAATGGATCGGGCGATATGAACAATGGCGCCGTGTAGTAGGCATGGGATTCAACGACACAACGCTTCGGCATCCAGACGCCGTCAGGAGTCACCTGGACAAAATCCGAATTCTTCGTATGAAACAGCGTTTCACCGGTTTCTTTTCTCGACTCCCATTTCTCTTCCACCGCGTATCCGTGCGCCCTGTTCAGCCAGAAGCGGATTACGCGGTCCTTGCCCGCAAGCTGGCGGCGTTCTCTTTCCAGCCGCATCTGCAGGATATCAGTGCCATTTAGCAGTTCCACAAATGGTTGATGCGTCTCGATGTCAAACGTTTCCGCGCTTTGCCAGGGTTCCGGTTGTTCGATGATGACCTCGAGAAATGTTTCACCTCCGCTAGCGACCTCACTGACTGAAACAAGCTTTTGCTGGTCTGCGGCGTTTAAAACAGTGGATACAACAGCTTGACCTAAGGAGTCTAATGTTTTCGGACCAGAGAAACCGGTCTCACGAAGATACCAGAACTCCATCCTGGCTAAAGAGTTCGCCCGGTCGTGCAGCTTACCATATTCTGCCGCAATACCTGGTGTGTAAATGGAAATGCTGCTGCTGGCAGGCTCTTTGAGCTCTTTATATCCAATCCTGTATTGGGTGCCATCGAATGAGATTTCGTGAAGTAGATCGCGTGTGTAACTTTTTCCTGCAGGGTGTTTCGTTGACTCGCGAAACAGCGGGCCTTGAAACCGCAGCTCGAAATGCAGCGTTTTTGTGAAGTCCGCCTCGGATTCTGACGTATCAAATTTTTTCAGGACTGTTTCAACCGGAACAAGAGGCCGACGATGAATCTCACCGGTAATCAAGACGTTGGAAAACAGTGCCGCATTCTTTTCGAGCGATGCTCGAGCATCCGACGGAAGCTTGGGTGGTGACGAGTCATCTCCCCTGCTTGATGCGATTGCTAAGAAAGCGACAAAGAATACCGTTGCGACTCTCATCAGAATCCTCCAAATCTATCGTGTTTGTCTCGAAAGGAAAAAGAGGGGAAAGGAATCTTATCATTGAGACCGGCCTCCTTTTACTCTCCTGCTACCTTCATGTCATCCAAGGCTGCGATAAAATCTCTACATTCGAATATGATCACCCGTTCCTGCTCTGGATCCAATACCAGATAATGTTCCGAAAACACAGATTCATCTGAACGTTTTCTGATTTCTAAAAAAGGGATAGACACCAAGCTAAGGCTGGGTTGAGAAAAAACTAAATTCTTGACTCCGTAAAATTCGAGATACAATTCCCTACCTATAAGATCACTGTTTTGCGACATAACGATACAAAGACATTGTTCACATTCACCCATCCATTTTTGATTAGTGAATTGCAAAGACTTAAGATATGTAAATTGTTTCGGATTCAAGGAATAATATTTTTCAATATTACCATCCTTTTGCCCATTCATCTACAATTCTCCTGGATAATGAAAGACTCAAAAGAAGGGCAGAACTTGTTCCATTGAGGCCGCCGCGTTTTAATCACGCGACTGTCCCTGGAAAATAGAGTCCATGACATTCGGAACGGTATAAAAAAAGACAGGCTTGCGAAGCGGAATCGCGTGCCTGTCTGTGAAAGATCTTTGGATTACCGGAGAACGGCTCCGCTATTTTTTCGTGGTCAGCTTTAATTCTATCGGTTGTCCCGCAGCCACCGTTGCTGTCAATTCAGACTGTTCCTGGCTTGAGTACCTGGGTGGCAGTGATTCGCTGGCCGGCGATTCGATGGGAGGCGTGGTATCACCTTCCGGAACCGGGGTGCCATCGGGCATCAGACGATAGCTGACAGCCACTCGATAATCTCCTGCCGGCAAGCCCTGACCTCCGCGGTAATAATTAATTTCGAACTTGCCTGCTTCGCGGGTGCGTCCCTGTCCCCCGATACCGGGAGTATTTTTGATCGGCAGAAAGTAGACGTCGGCATTCACCAGCGGCTCATCATCCAGCATCACCACCCCGGTAACAGGAGCCAGTTCAGGACCTTCCTGACTGGTTCCACAACCAACACAAACTCCAGACAACAGCAGGACGACCGCGATCATCGACTGCCGGAACTCGATAACACTCATGGAGAACCTCAAGCAAAATTACAAAAGTAAGTAACAGAAAACTGAAGACTAAGGCTTTATCAAGCTGGAAATTGAGGGTTGCGGGTGTTGTTTACGTGCTCCGTTGTCGCACTCTCGTGATATCTATCAACCCAAAAATTAAAAATGACACTCCACTATGGAACTTCCACTACAGAGCCATCAGAAATGGTGCCCAAGCGTCTCAATAATGTGAGGTCCGTATTTTCTGAAAAGAATCTGACAGCGCCATCACCCATTCCGAAATGCGCACCGCCCGTGTGCAGGCTTCCGACCTGTCCCCAGCTGTTTAGATTGCCAACATCACCACGAGTCCAGCCTGTCGGAATGTCCCAGACATTGATCCCTGGATCTACGTCACCACCGGTTGTCACCCAGCCCCGCATCCCCCAGGCAGGAGGTTCGCCGTTGGCCACTGTCCGGGTCGTCTCACAGACCATGATCGTATTGGAGGTGCCGTCTTTGACATCACTGATTTTGCACTTGCTGTTTTCTCCAAACATTTTACGGGCAGTCACTCCCTGGCTGGCCCAGTAATTACAGCTGACTGTCTGATCTGCACTCAATTCATAATTTGTTTTTGCCGGCCCCGGTGCAACAGAAGTGCCATACGGTGCACCAGTTCCCAGGTGTGTGGTTCCCGAATCGGAAGGACAGAGGTAGACATCAAGCAGGGTCGTCATCTCAGCGGCATTGTCAGCCGGATTGCCTGCCAGGGGTGCACCCGCCCCGGCATAACTGCAGCAGTAACCGGTATTCTGGGCACCGTTGGCTGTATCCTGATTGATGTTATTATAAAGCGGCGCCTGATCCACATAAGGCAACAGCAGGGACAGGCCATTTTTGTTATGTGTCGTTCTTCCGGGATCGGGGGTTCCCAGGGTACACCAGCCGTAGGTGATACCTGCCGGCGGAAAGACTTTGTGTGCATCGTGATAGTTATGTAACGCCAGGCCCACCTGTTTAATTTTGTTTTTACAAGTGGCACGCCGCGCTGCTTCGCGAGCCTGTTGAACTGCGGGTAGCAATAACGCGATCAAAATAGCAATGATGGCGATCACGACCAGTAGTTCGATCAGCGTAAAGCCACTTCGTTTCGAAGTCTTCCAGTTCATGACAGAGCTCCTTTGAAAAAGATGAGAAATGAATGACGGGAGCAACTCTCTATTTCATTTTGAAAGTGCCTTGAATTTTTCGATAAAGACAAAGAACTTTATTAATCAAATTTTATCAACTTGATGAAAGCCGCAACGATATTCAAAGGTGACATACGCTCCTGACCGATACATCAGACCTTAAATATCAATATCAGTTTATCTAAGTTTCATTCAGTGTGTCAAAGATTAAATAACAAACTTTCCAAATTCCAGCGGGAAGCCTCAAAGAACAGGAACAGATAAAGGGGGGGAGACTGCGCGGGAGAAATGTTCCGGGCGCTTTTTATTGAGTCCTGCCTCTCACGTAAAATCGACGGTTCTGTATTTCGTACCGGGAAAGGGCTGGCTCTTTCCGGTGCCGAGAACCCGCGCGAGCATGCCGGGCCGAACAGAGTTGCTCACTTACCCACAAATCGCGGGTAGCACCAGTCGGCCCAGTCGTTCTGCTGGTCGCCGCAGTCATCGGTGAGCAGTACGATCTTTTCAGCTCCCGCGGGGATCGGTACATCGATCGACA
>NZ_CAXAVM010000120.1:0-21531 GCF_963972345.1 uncultured Gimesia sp.
AGTTCGGTGGGGTTTGTTGCGAAAGCTGGGACAGTCCGCCAATCTTATCTTCGGTCAACAGTGACATGAACGTCATTTTGCGATGGAGGTGGGCTTTGCCGTCCCAGGTTGATCGGCTTGCAAATATCAAGCTACAACTGGATGTGGTTGACCGCTCACATGATGAAACGGCCGAGTTAGCGGCCAAAGTTTATAGGATTTCGCAAACACTTTAGCAGCAATGGCTTACGGCGGACTATACCGCAAAGCATCGTTTGCTCGAAATCGTGTTTTTGAACTGCACGCTCGATGGGGTAAGTCTTTGCCCTACAATGAGAAAGTCCTTGGACGTACTCGCCAAAGAGTTCATTTCTGCAAAAAATCGGAGCGACAAGACACGGTTAGAACTTTTTTGCTCCGCTCTTTCTGACCTGCAAACATCCGATCCCGTGGGTTTTGCAGGGCTTAAGTCCCTGATCGGACAAAGCCGTAAACAGCTGAAGTGATTCGCTTCTCGCCTTCCAAAGCAAGGCGGAAAGCGGTTCACCGAACAGCTTTCTCCGCAGCCTTGCAAATCGAAGTTTGATTAGCGGCTCCTTCGCTGGCACGATCCCGCAAAGACGCTTTCCAGGGCTTCTTTGCTGATCGCCTATTTGTGCTTCTGGCTACCCGTACGCAAAGGCGTTGTGGCGTGGCCCTGCCAAGCGTTTCAGATGGAGACCCAAACCGATGAGTGCCTCCGCTACTCCAAGCGAAGATCCCAAGGAAGAGCAAGAGACTGAATGCAGCCTCGATACAACCGAGAAACAGACTGAGCAAGACGCCCTCGATGATCCCACCAAGCAAGAACAATACCGCCAGGAATACCTTCGTCAGCTTCGCCTAATGTCGTGTCCCGGATGCGGTGAGACAGATGTGTTCTAGTGCATCTGTATTTCTGCGGAAGGCCGAGTCGATGACAAGCCCGTAACGGTGCGTGTGTCGCCGCTTACTCTGCACAGCACGAGAGTTTCGCTGGGTCCTTGTATTTGGAAATGGCGGCAATTTTTAAAGCCTCCGCCATTGTTGGGTAGACGTGCAGCAGGTCGATGAAATCGTGGAGCTTGGCACGAAATCGCAGGCCCATCGCCGCTTCATGGATAACCTCCCCTGCATCAGCACCAACCATTGAGACACCCAGGACCTCGCTCGTTTCGGCGTCGGCGACCATTTTGATCATGCCTCTGGTATCTCGAATCGCCCCGGCACGGGGGACGAGCGACATGGGAATCGTATTGCACCAGCACTGATGGCCGGCGGCAACTGCCTGTTCCTCAGTCATGCCAACCACGGCAATCTGGGGATCAGTGAAAATGCACCGAGGGATCACCCGATGGTCGGCTGCTCGCAACTTGCCGTTGGAAAATGCGTTTCTCGCCGCAATTCCTCCGTCTTGGCTTCCCACCGGAGTCGCCATCTGGCTTTCGGCTTGCAGCCCAACAACGTCTCCGGCAGCGAAAATGTGCGGGACGCTGGTTCTCAGGTATTCGTCCACCTTGATTTCGCTACGCTCATTGACGGATATGCCTGTTTTCTCAATGCCAATCTTGTCTGTGTTCGGGCGTCGGCCTGTTGCCACCAGCAGCTTCTCGGCTCGGTACTCTCGTTCTGTCCCGTTTATCGTGGCCGTCGCCACGACTTCATGATCTGCTTGTCGGACAGCGTTCACTGAGGCGTCGGTAACAACTTCGATACCTTCTTCTGCGAACACCTGCCCGATGGCTTGCCCGACCTCTGGCTCGTAGCCGTGGGCAATCAACTGCGAGTTTCGCTCCAGAATCTTCACGTCGGTCCCGAAGCGGTGAAACATCTGGCCGAGTTCCAAAGAAATGTAACCACCGCCGACGATCAGCAGGGACTTGGGAAGTTCGGTCAGTTCGACTTCTTCATCCACGGTCAGCAGATCGCTGGTCAGATAAGGCACCTGATCCAAGCCCTCGATGTCAGGAGTGACTGGACGGGAGCCGGTGGCGATCAGCACCTTCTCGCCGGTGAGCCGCTTTCCGTTGATCTCGACTGTATGCGGGTCGATGAACTGAACATGTCCCTGTTCAATGTGGATGCGACCATCGATCAGGCTCTCGTACTTCTCTCTGTCTGTAGCCGTGGACGACATCGCTCTTTTGAGCGATTAAGGCCGAGAAATCCAATTCCATTGAGCAGGAATTGAGGCCGGGATAGCGAGGATGACGAGCATCGTTCAGGAGCTTGGCCGCTTCGATCAAGTTCTTCGACGGCAAGCAACCCCGGTTGACGCAGGTGCCGCCGACGATTCGCTCCTCCGTCATCACGGCAGTTTTGCCCAATTCCTGCGCTGCCAGTGCCGCAGCAAAGGCCGTCGAACCGGAGCCAAGGACAACGAGATCATAATTATTTTTATCCATATTTCTTTTTCTTTGTAAATGTTAGTAAACGATGACAGAATCTGCCTCAGAGAGTAATTCCGCCACCTTTGCGTATGTGACCGGCTCAACGAACTCGTAACCGGAAATCTTCTGTTTCACCTGTGGGGCGTCTCCGGTGACAATCAATATTGCAGTGTTGGCATACACCTTTGCTCCTCGACGTTGTAGCAAGTCAAGATATTCACCGTAGTTCTTGGGCATTTGATCGACAGAGAGGTTCATCTGATAGGCAATGAGCTTCTGAAGACGCACAGGCACGCTCGTTGAGGCCAAATTGCCGTGCAGGTCGAGAATCGCACCCGCGTCGAACAGGATCGAAACATCGGCCCCTGCTTCAATGGCCGCAAAGATGATGTTGAAGCCGACACAAATCTGGCTGTCATCCTGATCCAGCCCGGTCTTCATGTGGAAAACAAGTCTCTTCCCCTTGAGGTCGGGAGCAATCTCGGAGGGAGGAGCGAATTGTTCCTCATACGTTTGGTCCAATTCACGCCACGTTAGCAACTTGGAAACGAAGCGGGTGCCAAAATAGGCCCCCGTTCCCAGAACAATGAGTAGCCCTACGGCAATGACAATACGTTTTCTCTTGTTTCCTGTCACGATCCTGCTCCTTGCTTGGAGGCGGGAGACTCATCCTCATCCACTTCTCCCTTGAAACCGGCTTTCTCCACCGCAGACAAAACGGCGTTCTTCGGGAAAGTGCAGCAAGCCGGGCTTTGGACTTTGGCTCGGCCTGCCTTGAAATCAACCTGAACAGCGGTGATACCGGGAAGATTGCGAAGAGTTTCCGAAACCGCCGTCGCACACCCTTCGCAGGTCATGCCCTCAATGTTTACAACTGTTTGACGAAGTGATTCGTTCGGAGCATTGCTCGCCTGCTTGTCGTCCATTGACCATTTGACTTCTGTTGCCGTCGTGTCGTCCGCTTCGGATGTTTCTCCTGAACTCAGAAGCTCTCCGCTGTATCCGGCTCTCTTCAAGGCCGTCTGAATCTCTTCTTTGGGGATCAGGTTGCCGGGTTCTACGCCGACGACCGCCTGCCGTTTCTCGTAGTTGATATCGACGGCGACAACGCCGGGAACCTGACGGATCGCTTGAGCGACCGTCGTAGAGCAACCTTCACAGGTCATGCCTTCGATCTGGAAGACGGCCCGATTCATATCCTCCGTCACGGCGGCGGCATCACTCGTGCCAAACAATACACCGACGTAGCTGGGAAAGAAGAGGAAGGCGACCGCCAACACGGTCACGCCCCATAGCATGACCTTGTTCAACGTCATCATGTTGAAGCGACGTTTACCGGTCGTGGCACAGCAGTCGTCCGCCACTTCACTTTCCGTGGTACAGCAGTCGTGTCCCGATTCGGCAACAGCTTTCGTGGGACGGTAGGTGAAGTAGAACGCTGCGCCGAGAAATCCGAACGTCACGACCATGAATAGTGGGCGATACGTTTCCAGCGTGGCTGCGATCCCGGCCCCGGACACGCCAACCGCCAGCAGAAGCAGCGGTAGCCAGCAACAGGCCGAGGCCATGATCGCCGAGACGACAGTGCCGATCTTGGCGATTTTCTCGCCACGGCCTGTCGATGATTTCGCCGTCGATGTGGGCGTCACGTTCAAGTCATTCATCCGCATTTCCTCCTGAGCGATTTGGATACCTTTCGTCACACTCCCCAGACAGCACGAACCGCTCGGATTGGAAGTCTCACAGTGACAGCCGGGGTCTTTCATCTTCGCCCGGATGTCTTCCAGAGCGTCGGAGCGGCCCTTCGCGCCAAGTTCCTCTTTGATGCTGCCAACCGAATGGCCGAAACAGTAGCACAGGGGGCGCTCCCCGCTGGACTCCTTCACACCGACCGGAACTTTCAGTTGCGACTCGGTGAACTGCGTGTCTTCTTCCTCAGCGAAGTACACTACGTCGCAGTCCTGCGATGGGCAAAACCGCCAGCCAGTGTCATCTTTGACGGATGCGCAATCTTCACTTGCCGTAGCACAGCAGGATCGACTGTCTGCTGTGAACTTTTCGGCGAACTCGTCATCGAGCAACGCGCCGAGCGTCAATGTGCTCACTCGTTTGGCCTTGTATCCACAGGACGGGCACTGAACCCTCTTCGCTGTCTCGGTCTGCTCGTTCATCACATCGTTGCTCCGTGTTCGTTTCCAGTCGCGCTTGCCACAAGGGCAACGTTCTCTTATTATCGAGGTTGTACCTAAGTGCAAGGTCAAGCCGAATTAGCAATTTTTTCCTTTTTCGCTGGAAAGGCCAGCGTTTTACCGGTTCGGACTCGGACCGTGGAGAAGTAAATTGAGCAAGCGACTGACAATCAGCGAGTTGGCGAAAGCGGCTGGCATCCCAACAACGACTCTGCGTTACTACGAGCGAATCCGTCTCGTTGAACCGGAAGATCGCAGTTGCAGCAATTACCGACTCTACGGCGATCAATCGCTTAAGAAACTGAAGTTCATTCGAGCCGCACAAGCCATTGGTTTCACACTGGAAGACGTCAAGTCACTGCTTGCCGACGGCGAAGGCAAAGCACCAACGTGCGGCAACGTTCAGGACCTCATTGAAGCACGATTGACCGATGTCGAGGAACGACTTAAAGACCTGCGGCATGTTCGCAAGGTGCTGAAGTCTGCCTTGGAACAATGCCACCGGCAGAAGAACTCTGACTGTTGCCAAGTCGTCGCTGACTTGAGGAACAAGAAGTGATCCGTCGATTCAAGAAAGCAACCTGTAGCGAAGACTTGGAATTTGCATGGACCTGCTAAAGATTACGATTCTGTTCATCATCACGGCTCTGGCTGAAATCGTCGGCTGCTATTTGCCGTACTTGTGGCTTAGACGTGAAGGATCGGCTTGGCTCTTGTTGCCAGCAGCGGCGAGTCTTGGCATTTTCGCGTGGCTGCTGTCCCTTCATCCGACAGCAGCCGGACGCGTCTACGCGGCTTACGGTGGCGTCTACATTTCCGTTGCGCTGGTATGGCTTTGGAAGGTCGACGGCATTCGGCCAAACACGTGGGACCTGCTCGGAGTCTGCCTTTGCTTGGCTGGTATGGCAGTGATCATGCTGGGCTCGCGCTAATTCGCGACGACTCGCGACGTTTGCAAGTGTATGGGGCCACCTGACAGGAGCGTCCTTGCGGCTCAAATGCCGAATCTCACACTACAAGAGCCAAGCAGCACGACCCGTTTGTTTCCGAAGTTGGGGAAAGGAGGTCGGAAAGGCGATCGATAACGCTGAGTCAAGGGCGATGTTTCGTTGACGAACTCAACATCGTTAGGAAACTTTAGAATCAACGGAAATCGCTGCCAACCACCTCGCATCCCACGGTCCGTTCGATCTGCGCGAGTGTGCTGGCGAAAGTTGCGCTGGTATGGGCGACCTGCACTTCAAGGAAAGCAATTCTCGGTAGATGTCGACGAGGTCCGTGAAGTCGGCTTCCTCATCTTGGTCGTCTGCTGTGGCTCCCTCGGATTGACGCGACACAACATTCTCCGCCTGCGTCCCAAAAAACAGCCAGTCTTCGCTTGACTCCGTACTGACGTACGGGGTGTACAATACAGGGCAACCAAATCAGCGGAGTTGGGTATGACACTGAATACAGGAAAAGTCGCTAAGCTTGCGGGGGTCAATGTCGAGACGCTGCGCTTTTATGAGCGTGAAGGCATTCTACCGGAACCGCCACGGCGAGCCTCCGGCTATCGAGAGTATCCTCGCAAAATGAAACAGAACATTGCAGTTGCCGTTCTATTCAACTTCGTCGGAATGACTCTGGCGGTTGCCGGATTGATAACGCCGGCGGTCGCTATCGGGGTCATGATTTTCTCGATCTTTGCCATTCTGCTGAACACTTTGTCGCTGACGCGTGTGGATCTTGGACAGGATTACGACGAAGAAAACGCGTCCGTCATCGAAACGGAACTCTCCGCACCGGGAATGGTCTGCGAGGGTTGCTCGCAAAAAATTACGCAAGGGCTAATGGCACTGGACGGTGTGCAGAAGGTCATACCAGACGTTAAAGCCAAACGCGTTCATGTGCTCCATGACCCCGGTCATACGAACGAGCAACGAATGCGCGAGACCCTGAAGAAATTGGGATACGCGTGATCAACACGAACAAATTCCAGTTGGATGACGGTCCACTCTCGCTGGAGTTTTCACCAAAATTGGACCATAAAGGAAAAGATGATGACGAATGAAGCAAAACAAAAATGCATTGACGCGTGCGTCGCATGCTCTCAGGAATGTGAAACATGTGCCACGCAGTGCTGTGCGCCGGCAGGAGGCGAACGAGCCGACTGTCTGAGATCATGCCTGGACTGCGCTGCAATGTGCTGGCTGTGTGCGTCGCTGTGTAGTCGCGACTCCCAGTTTTGCGGGGACATCTGCAAGCTATGCGCGACGATTTGCAACGCCTGCGCGGACGAGTGCTCGAAGCATGAAGCCGAACAATGTAAGCGCTGCGAGGAAGCCTGCCGTCGATGTGCTGAAGCGTGTCAGGCGATGGCCGCATAGCCGAGGAAAGCTGGACGTTTAAGTTTCGCCGATGGACGCTATTTATGCCTGTCCGGACAGCCTGGGTCCGGCAGGCTTTTTCACCCAATAAATCAGGCTCTATCGACGACCCAGCCTCGCCTTCTTGGACGACGAACCGTTCTACGCGCGCTGGACGCACGTTGCTGAGCCCATTCGAATTCTATACATCCCCGCCGCAACATGACCGATCACCAGGCAACCGCCAAAACGACCAAAGCAAGCTTTGCAAACAGGTAAGAACTTTATCCGCACAGGCGACAAGATAAGAACACCATAAGCTGTTGCTGCATAAGCGTTTGCGTACACCAGTACCTCAGCAGAAAATCACTGTCTATTGTACATGCAACGAACAAAAAGCACGCTAAGTGCTACTCGTTCAAACGTTTATGTTCACGGTGGTCTGACTGTAAACACCCTCACGTTTCCTCAGTCGGGATGACAAGATTTGAACTTGCGACCTCTGCGTGTCGAAAAGAATGGTTTTGCATTTTCTGTCAGTGCAGGTGCTTTAGTCTTTCTGGCTATGGCGACTCGCTGTTTGTTTTGTGATTCTCAGAGCTTTTGCGACATAGTCCAGATTGAAGCCTTGCCTGCGCATTGACTTAATTCGACGGATCTTACTTTGGCTGATGTTGCTTCCTCCTCGTTTTCGCTGTTCTGGGAACGGTGTTTCTACCGAGGACCATATCGGACTTAATCTCAGTCCAACCAGATCGATGGCTTCAAAAACCTTGGCAAAGGGACGATTCGTGTAGAAGTCCAATAAATCATCTGACTTCACTGGGGTTCCGTGGCACAGGAAGACTCCAGCTGCTTCACCTCCAGATTCAACGCGTATCAGGTTTCCAGCCGTCTTGCGAAGTTTGCCAAAGCTCAACTTGCGAAATTCGGTATGATCTTCATCTTTGCGTATTTGGTCACTGAGTCCTCTCCAGAGATTGGGGATTTGCATGTTTCTGTCATTACCGGCTGTCGGCGTGTCATAAGCGTGCCCTTTCTGGTTGACTATAAAAGCAGAAACATCTTCGGCAATCTCGATTTGGGTTCGCTGTTTTTGCCACCATTCTATGGCGGATACGGTGATTGGCCATAGTTTCCATTCGCCATACACAGATGTTTTATTTCGGAGACGAAAAATCCAGCTGTCGTTTTCAGTCGACTGATACTGTATCTCACGAGCTGATGGATGTTCCTGGTTGAGGAGAATATCTTCGGGCTGAAGTGTGGCAATCATTTTGGCGTCGAATCCACAATTTAGTCCCATCAGCAGTAATAGTCGTTTGAGCGGAGAGGCGTATTCCCAAAGTGTCTGGATTTCCTCGTATGAATAAGTCTGAACCCTGGAAGTGCGGGCCGCTGTTGCCTTTTCCTGAACAGTTTCGGGAATTCTGATGGCTGTAAATTCAAGATCTGAGGGACGCTTCCAGGAATAACCTGGAGCTGTACTTAGCCATCTGATGAAGTGTCGTAACTGTTTGATGTAGTTTCTTGCAGTCCGGACCGCGATTCGTTTTACGCGTTTTCCAGGTGGTCTGAGCGCTAACGTTTCCTGATAAGCCAAAATTCTTGGAGTGTCTAAATCCGCTAATAAACAATCTGAGAGGCACTCTTTTAGAAACTGGGTCTGCCGAACTTGTGCGGTGCCTGTCGGGTTTACTGTGCCATCAAGATTTACATGTTTACTTTCAAGAGCTTTAATGTATTCATCGAGTGCGAGGTGCATTGTTTCCCCACCGGCACCTTGGAAGATCATGCGTCGGCCCTGGTTGATAAGTTTGGTGCCTTGTGTTTTAATTTCACTTTCTGCTTCGAACTGTAGGTCTTCGTCGAGTAATTCAATGTGTATGAAAGGTATGTCGCGTCTAAGCTGATCCAGCCATTGTCCGATGGAAGGGGGGGCCAAGCCAGATTGTCCAAGCTGGCGCGGTAGCGGCACTCGAACGGTCGCTTCGCCATTCCGGATCGCTTCTGCAATAGTCAGACTAACTTCGTCCCATACAGGCTTCCCTGGTCTCTCAAATTCGAGTTCACCAACACCTATTGAGTGAATAGCTGTGAGTTGTCGGTTGGGGGTACTTATAGTTTCAGTGGTGATCTTGTGCCTGGGGTTTGGTTTGGATGATAGCTGGGGGGTTGGTAGGGTTGATGCTTCCCATCTGCGGCACGCAGCGTTCCAAAGCTGCTCCAGTTTGAGGCTTGCGATCTTTGCCTGGGGTTCCTCACGTCCGAGGTAGAACTTTTTTTGGGAGTATCCCTTCGGGGTTTTCTTCCAGCCCAGGTTGCGTACAAATAGACCATTCTTACTACGACAGAGCTCTTTTTTCTGGGCCATGAAACCGCCTTGAAAAACAGTGGATTCTGATATCTGAAAACAGATGTTATTGCCAAAAATCAGACATCGCAAGGCGAAAATCAGACACGAAATCAGACATTATGTCAAAAGAACAGTTTTTAAATGGGCTTATCTTATCCGTAACTCAATAAAAAATAGCTACTTACCGATTTTGGTAAGTAGCTATTTAATGGAGGCGGCGGGAATTGAACCCGCGTCCTGTGAACCCTCAGCTAAAGCCTCTACGTGCATATTTTATCGTTTGAGTCTCGTTTCTTTGGGCACGATAAACAGAGCCTTTGGGAAACCAGTCCACCACGAATCTCGTATCAGACGGAGCGGACATTGATCTGATACCAGTCTGATTTTGTGACCAGCTGTCGGACTCCTCAGACAGAGATTCCTAAGCCGGGGTTGCTTTTATTAAGCAGCCATAGAAAATTGCTTGTTTGCAATTATGTTGTGATCAGCTTTTTACGTGGCCAACTGATCAACCACGGCACGCCACCTTAACATACGGTGAACCAGTCGAATCCGATCGCCCCCGTGTCTTCAGTAGTACGTTATTTTTAATACGTCATTTTCGAACAGAATGATAAAACTATTTAACAGAAAATCAGTCCGTTCTCTTCTTATTATTATCAGCAGGTCGGCTGGAGTCAATTTACTCTGTTTACCGAAATTCTGATCTGAGAACAATTTAATGGCAGAACTCTCTGTTTTTACTGCATTTCCGGTTCCTGAGCCGCGACAGAAATATCAGCAAAATATCAAGATATGACACCCGACAGCAAAACGCAGGTCGAGAACACGTTACCAGAGAAGCAAAAAGAGACTTCAGTAGAAGCAGGCAAACAGACGCAGGGTCCGGTTTTGAATCGGGGCAACGTTTTCACTGCTTTTCCGGTCGGCAGGGAATTCTCTTTCAAATCGGTCTACATTCCTGGCTGTCATTCTCCTAAAATAAGCTGAATCATTTATTGTGTCACTGGGAGGAAACAGTGGCAGTTTTTTATCTCACTTTGAAGTGGAAGTTTATCTGGTATGGATCGTGAATCTCATCTGTCACTGGCACGACGTCTCTCGATTACCTGTTCTGTATTGCTCTGTCTGGTCAGTCTGACCGGAGTGGGTTGGGCCGAATCGAAAGCCGTGAATTCTCTGTTCGTAGACATTCCGGAGCAGGGGGAGGTTCACTTCGAGACAACACAGAAAGAGGCCAACGTACCGGCGCGTTTCCAGCTGGAGTCTCACACGTTTCCGTTTACCTGTGAATTCAAACGGATGAGTGGCCCGGTCAAGGTGTACGATGTCACGTTCCCTTCGCCTGTGAAAACGGCTGTGAAGGAAAACAATACGGTCCACGGTCATTATTATCAGCCTGAAGGTCCGGGCCCATTTCCTGCCTGCGTGTGCCTGCATATTCTGGGGGGCGGTTTTGAGCTGTCGGAGATGTCTGCGAATTCTCTGGCGCGGCAGGGTGTGGCGGCCCTGACCATCAAAATGCCTTATTATGCGGCGCGACGGGGGACGGGGGCACAGAGTCGACGGCGGATGATTTCGTTTGTACCCGAACATACGGCGGAGGGGATGACTCAGGCGGTGCTGGATATCCGGCGGGCGGCAGCATGGCTGGCGAGCCGTCAGGAAGTGGATGCAGAGCGTCTGGGAGTGACGGGAATCAGTCTGGGAGGCATCATGTCTGCGCTGTCTGCGGAAGCAGAGCCCCGTTTCAAGAAAGTGGCGATTTACCTGGGGGGCGGCAACCTGGCACTGGGGATCTGGGAAAACCCTCATCCGCATGCTGTGCAGTTTCGCAAGCAGTGGCTGGAGAACGGGGGGACGTTTGAGTCATTTCTGGAAATCATGTCACCCGTAGATCCGCATACGTATGGAAAACTGTTACAGGATCGCGATGTGCTGATGGTGGCTGCGAAGCATGATGAGATTCTCCCTCCGAAAAGCGCAGTAGCATTATGGGAATCGATGGGTAAGAAGCCGGAACTGGTCTGGCTGGATGCGGGACATATCTCGGCTGCATTGTATATCTTTGGAGAAACGCGACGGCTGACCACGTTCTTTTCTGACTGGGATGATCAGAAGCAAAGTGCCGATTCAACCGGCTCTTAATTTCGCAGCACTTTTCGCAGCATGTGAATGGCGACAATCAGCAAACCTGCATTGCCTGCCCAGAGTGACCAGGTCGGTTCAATTTTCCCCAGTTTGGCCAGATTGATTGCCAGCAATACGATGGGGTAATAAAAGAGCAGAATCGGCAGGAACACCAGAAAGAAGCTGGTGAGAAACTGTCGGCGTGCCTGGGCAATGGAAAAAGGACAGCCGACCAGGACAAAGAAAAAGCAGCTGCAGCTTAAAGCGAAGCGACTGGAGAGTGCGGTTTTGAGCTTGTTCTTGCGTTTTTCCTGCATGTGATCTTTGGGGAGATCGTCATTGACTTCAGGTGACTGAAACCGTTCAAAATCTCCCAGCGCCAGCAGCATGGCGACTTCGATATCCCGCTGAAATTCGAATTCGATTTTTTTTTCGCTGATATCAACGAGCTCGGATTTGATGGATTTTACACTCATGTGCCTGGGTTTGGCCATGGTGGTCTGACTGGGGAGGGGAAACGGAAACGTATCTTTTTCGACAAAAAATCGTGGTTTGCCCGGGAAATCGATATGCCCTTTGGATATATGCAGGATCACCTGCTGATTGGTGAGATCAAATTCCAGGGTCGCTTCTTCCGCCTGTAAATGGACGGGTTTCTTGTTGGGGGGCGAATAGCGAAATGTGGGGACGAGTAATGTTTTGTCGCGCACGCCCATGACGGTGATGGAGATGCCGCTGGCCGGATCATGGATCTGGTTTTGTGAACGCAGTTTTTCCAGGAAGATGGTTTCGAGTTCACAGGCGATGGTGTTCTCGATGTTTTTTTCCGCCCAGGGAATGATCTGGTCGCTTAATATCAGTGAACCCAGACTTAAGAAGCCCCCCAGAATAAAAGAGGGCCAGAGGAGAGAGAGCACATTGATCCCCGCTGCTTTCGCGGCGGTGATTTCCTGGTCGCCGGCGATGCGTCCATAAACCACACAGACCGTGAGCAACAGGGTGGCCGGAATCGTAAAGGGGAGCATACTGGGAACGATGAACGGCAGGATCTTCAGGACCAGCAGCACACCCAGACCCTGACTGGTTGCCTGTTGGAATGCACCAACAAATACCAGCAGAACTGTCAGGACAGTAATCATGAGTGTAAAAACGCGCAGGAGTTCGAAAAGAACGTAGCGCTGTAACAATCGCATGGCAGGAATATATTAATCTAGAACTAAAGAGAATGGATTAAAAGATTTAGCTCAAAATATCTGAGACTGATCACTCCGGTGAATCAGAGCGAGGCTTTGTCGGCCCCCGTTTGGGAAACGACTTCACTCCTTGGGTTGGGAGTCGCAGAAATCACCGCAGGTGTATAAGGCAAGAACCCGGTTTGAGTCAATATCAGACGGTAGATACGTGTTCTTGTGTTTATTGCAGATGGCCTTGTAAATCTGGAATGTTAAACTGGTTTGAGTATGTTTCGTATCGGCATATCTGGCTTAATCAGTACATTCAATTCCCGTGCACCTGATACTTCACATGTAAATTGGATAAATGAACCTTTTTTCCGCCACGCGTCCTACTCCAAACTATTAATTGAAAACGTAGCTGGACGGAACTGACACTATTGTCCACCCGGATGAAGTTCTGAAACGCAAATTAAACAATAGAAAAAATGATAATTCTGGGACCCTGAGTTGGATTGGAGTATCTTAGAAATGTTGAATGCCTTAGAAAATACCCCCGTTCGATCGGCATATTGTGATGACGAAGATTTTCAGGAACTGATTGAAATGTTCGTCGATGGGATCGAAGAGAAAAAACAGATATTGAGCCAGACCGTATGTTCAGAGCAGATCGATCAGCTTCAAACGCTGGCGCATCAGCTGAAAGGCGCCGGTGCCGGCTACGGATTTCATGAACTCTCCCAGCTGTCTGCTCAACTGGAAGAAGCCTGCAAATCCGAAGATCGGATCGAGATTGCACAGCAGAAAGAGTTGTTGCTGCATCACCTGAGTCGCGTTGTAGTCTGAAACTGGATCGAAGCGGGAAACGGGACTGTGTCCGGTTTTACTGGAGCGTCTCCAGGTCCATTTGCCCCGGGTAGAATAGCTTGAGAGATGCTATGGTTAAAAGTGACGCACTCTAGACAGTCAGTCGATCGATCAGTTTTGACAGGGCGACGATTCTGGTGATGAGCGCTTTTGCCGTTTGAACTCCGGGAAGTCCCATTCCCTGCCTGTCAAAAAGAATCGAGGTTTTTCGATGGCTTTTAAAGGCAGGCTGGACCGCGTTGACATCACTGCAGATCGATTCCCACTCGGACCTCAGGTGAGCTGGAACGGATGCCGGGATCTGTCCGGAAAGATCCAGGATTTTTTCAGAAAGATCCAGAAGCAGGTGCCTCGCGTCATAATCGGCTTTCTGGAACTGCGTGACGATCTGTGAGAGTGCCTGTTGGAATTCCTGGATGGTCATCTTGGTAAGTCTCCAGCCTCGAGTGCAGACTCCGGGATCAGCCAGGATCTGGTTCGATCGGACTGAATTCCGGTCAAAAACTTAGTGGATCGTGGTTTCAGCAGCTAAATTTCAGGGTTCTTATTGACCTGAGCTGCCAATTATTAGTAAAAATGATCTGCAAATGCTACTGCACGTCATGCGATTTGACTATTTTAAGCCAACAGTACGAGATGCCAAAACGTGTCTCACGGTTGTTGACCTTGAATAAAAACCACAAAACAACATTGTTGCAATCACAGGGAGTCTTTCATGTCCAGGGTTAGCCAGGTCGCTGTCGGTTTACTGCTGATCACCGTCGGTTATGTTTTAGGTGCCTCACAAAGCTTTGAAAGTACCCGGTTGCATGCACAACAGGCCTCCGGTACTCCCACAGAAGAGACCGAAGATAAAATTAAACGTGGAGTGAAGCAACTGATGGAAGCACAGTCTGCACTTGAGCAGGAAAATTTCATGCGTCCAGCCACCAAAGGGCTGAATGCATTTGCTGTTTCCTGTGGTGGTGTGAATGCTCTGGATGACCTGGAAGCCGGAAATGGTGTTGATCCGGAAACCTTTGCCGGGCTGTATGCAGGAATGGCCAAGCCGGATATTGCAGCCCAACTGGGCCGTGATGATCAAGGTCGAATTACCTATAAGAATAAGATCGTGCGGATGTATCCCGTATCTCGTCTGAAGAAGATGTTTGCGACCCGCCTGAAATATCTGGGTGAAAATCAGGACGATTCTGCCAGTTTTTAATTTCAACATGGTTTAGTTTGCAGAATCGCTGACTTTGTTTGCCAGTCTGCGCGGTGGCAGCGAAGGTAAATCGAGTTCCACCTGGGCAACGCTTCGTTTCTGGTTTTCAGAAATCACGATGGCTTTCCAGCTGAGGCTTTCGATGCCCGTCTTACCTTCGAAACTGGTTCGTGGGATTAACACACGGTATTCTGTCAGCTGTTTTTCCTGATCGGTCTCGCTATCCTGAATATCGATTTGCAGGCCGGATCTTTGGTCAATCGAGCCAGAAGTGATCGTTGTCACGTCTATTTTTCGTGGCTGGCGTTCTGCCTGGGAGAGGTAGGCCCCGTTAAATTCCAGGCTGATCATTTCGACGAGTGATTTGACAGGGTGACTGCAACGCAGCTGGATTTCAACGAATTCAGAATTTGACTCTGTGGGATTTTCAGCAATGGCATACTGGGCCTGTAATGAAACCTGCTGTGTTGGCTGTTCCAATTTCAACAGGGTCAACTGCATTGAAGGAAACCCCTGCACTTTAATCAGCTGATTTTCCTTCAGTTGGCTGTTCGACTTAAGTCGCAGGAAACCAGATGCCGTCGAGGCAAGTTTCAGGCTTGTGTGGTTCTGGTCTGAAATATTCCAGTCGTGAAGGGCGGGACCAGCCAGCAAGAATCTTCCACAGTGGATGAGCGGCGCTGGTGAACTCACGTCTGTCTGGGGTGTGTTATATGCCAGAGACTGTCTGGCCAGATCCAGAGACCAGAGTCGAAACAGTTCCGGAAAGGGAGTGGAAGTTAACTGTTCCATTTTGGCGATACCAGTTAACCGATGATGAATGAATCGATTGGCAAAACGCCTGTTCGGCTCCCGCTGATGACACCAGTTGAGAAACAGATTCACTGCCCCGCGGCATCCATGGTTCCGCCAGAGTTGTGCGCGGTAATAATCGGAGACAACGAGAGGATAGGATTCCGGTGACCGGAAAAACTCACTGATCCGGTAGTCTCGATTCGTATAACCGGGCTCCATCAGGTGTGCGATGCCTTCGTTCAGCCAGTCTTCCTCATCAGGCAGCGAGTAGCCACGGACAGTGCGGATGCTGGAGACTGCTGCATGCGTCACTTCATGGCTTAAAAGATCCAGTAGCTGCTGACCGGGTTTCAATGCAGAATTGAGATACAGCATATCACAGTGATTACTGAATGGTTCCGCGACATTTTCACGAAAGTCACTGGGGCGAACAAATCCATTGATGGTGGTTTTCCCCCCCTGCAACTTACTTAACCAGGGTGAGAGCAGGATTGTGAAGCGGCCGTTGCCATCCACGTCCCGTATCGGACCACATTCCAAGCTGATTTTGTCCAGCACTTCATTTTCAAGCTGTGAAATCAGATCACTGACCAGCCCGGCAGCCAGCTCTTCGGTCTTCTGCTGTTCGTCGAGATAAATCGCGACACGGGGACTTTCCTGGATCAATCGTGCTTTGAGCCGCGTGTATTGTTTTTTGTCCGATAGATCCCCATCGGTTACAAACAGGTTGAAGTGCCTGACGGGCTCGAGAGCTTCTTTTTCTGTTGATGCCTCATCTTCCAAATCAGCAGTGTCCGGAGTACGCTGCGCAGTGGAAGCATCGAGCAGGCGACTGGGTGGGGAGCCGGAAGCGGGCTCCTGCGTATTTTCAAAATAGCAGTTGATGGACTGTTCGCCCGTCGATTCCTCGACAGACAGTCTGATCGTTTTTGTACGTCTGGTGGAGCGATCCAGATTATTGACAATAAGTACGTATTCAACTCCAGGTGAGAATGAGAGAGGGAAATGCAGCTGATTTTTCAAGCAGGCCAGGCTGACGGGGCGATTCCAGTCCACGGGCTGGGGAGAGTGAAAGATGGGTTTATTGGCTTGGATCTGCTTTACTGCATGGCGGCTTCCAGCTGCAGCAGACCGGGGGGCCGATTTGGTGGAATGGACTCCCCATGTTATCAGTGCAGCGATCAACGCGATCAGACATGATAGGATGTAAAACGGTCGAGAGAGCATACCTGGAATCAGTGTCTGGAGTGTGAAGTTCTGACGATGATGTGTATCCGCGTGTTTACTTCGGGTGCGTCAGTTAGCAGTTAATTCATGTGTGGAAACAAGGGGTGAGACACAAGAAAAGATCGACATTTTCGCGTCTGATCATTGAATAGAATCAGTACAATCCGAATGTCTTAAATATGAAAGCAGAAGGGAGTTGAGGGATAAGGTATGAACAATTGGGTAGATCCAAGCTGTTTTATCAGCTCTGTTTGTTGAAATCGCTGATTTCGCTAAGTGGGCTTTGATCCTTACGTTCCCCATAATCGGACTACAAATTACGCGGATACTTCAGTCCGTGCCGACAAACCCTTTTCAACTCGCATCAAATTTGGAGAATTAAGAGAAAATCGGGGGAATTTCCTTCAATGGTGTCCGAGACTGTATATACAATGCACAGTTGAGGAGAATGCGCAATTTGGCAATCGACCATCTTGGCTTGAGTTCAAGCATTCTTGCCTAAAGTTACTCGGGAGAGAGAAATCATGTCGCTATCCAGATTTGGAATTTCAATGTTTGTTCTGGCTGCCTCGACGATAATGTTGAGTTCGCCACAAAGTTTTGCTGAACAGCAGGTTCCAGAAATCTCAAACATTGGCCAGATCCTCAGTTACCAGAACAGCGAAGGCGAGCATTTTTATGCCCTGCAATTCAAAGCGGATCGCCTGCCAGCTCCTGCCCACGCCAGTGAGCAGATTGCGATTCTGTTTGATACGTCTGCCAGTCAGGTAGGCGAGCATCGGACTCAGGCTCTGGATGTCCTCAAATCCCTGTTGAATGAACTCCCCAATGATTCGAGTGTCGCCGTTTATGCCGTCGACGTTCAATGTACTCCCTTTGTAAATGAATTTGTTGCTCCCAAGAGTCGACAGGCTCAACTGGCAGTGGAATCGCTGGCAGCCCGTGCTCCGCTTGGTGCAACGAATTTGTCTGTGGCTTTGAAAACAGTCATGCAGGGACTGCAGAATCAGCAGGCCCGATCTATTGTCTACATTGGTGATGGAATGAGTACCGCCAGACTGATCTCACTTCCGGAAATGGCAGACTTGACAGGCAAACTGGCTCAACAGCATATTCCCGTTCACAGCTATGCAGTTGGACCTAGAAAAGACATGCAACTGCTCGGATTGCTTGGCGTTTACACGGGGGGTGTTGTATTTTCTGATGAAGCAGCAGGAAAACAGGATTTACCAGCCATTGTTGGTAAAGAACTGGTCAAAGCGATTCAGGCACCTGTATTTTATCCCGAATCCATTCAAATCTCAGACAAACAGTTAGAATTAAATACCACACGAGCACTGCCTGTCCGAACGGACCGCGAGACGATTTATCTCGCCAAAGGTGATATCTCAAACAATTTCACAGTCGACCTGAAAAACAGTAATCTCGACGGCGTCTGGAAGTTTAATGTACCTGTCGCTCAAGCCGTGAACAGCTTTCTGGCCGTGCCTTGGACAAATCAGCAGCCCGGACAGGAACTGGCAGTTGCTTTTGCCGGTCAGCGGATGATGAATCTGGCACGCACCGGACATGAAGAGCACATGGCGCAGCTTGAATTTGCGGGAACCAATGCCATTCGCAGTGGCAATTTCGAACAGGCTGCAAAATATGGAAATCTGCTGCAACAGCTGGATCCTGAAAACGCCCGTGCTGAATCACTGCTGAAAATGTCAGATCGTTTTCAGAAAGCACAGCTGGCTCAGGCTGATACAAACCAACCAGCGCCCGCAGCTCCAGCAGAACCCGCAGCTCCAAGTGATCCCAATCCACCGATTGATGACGCCATCAGCAAAGTTGAACAGCTGCGTCAAATCAAGGGTGCGCAGATGAAAATTGAAGTTCAGAATGCCATTGAAGAGGCCCGGCAGGTTTCTGCTGAAAATCCGGATGGAGCCCTGGGAGTTCTAAAACGAACATTGAATTTCCTCAAATCCACGTCGGATATCGATATTGATTTACGTCAGCAACTGGAAAGCCGTCTGAATAACATGATGGTTGATGTTCGCAGTCAGATGGAAGTCGCTGAGACGCGACGGATTCGTCAGCAACAGCAGCTTGCTCAAATCGAACAACAGAAGCGTCTGGTAGATCAGATTCTGCTGGAAGATGAAAAACTGGAACAGTTAATCGACCGAGTTCGATCCCTGATTCAGGATGGTAAACATGGCAATTTTGAAGCCTATGAAGAAGCGGAAGCCGTTGCCCGTGTTGCCGTTGATATGGAACCAGGGAATGGACCTGCGACCGCAGCTTTGTTTACTTCAGAAGCAGCAGGCCAACTGGCCAAAGTCTTCAAGATGCGTTCCTTACGAGCCGACCGGTTCCTGGAAACCTTGTATCAGGTTGAACTCTCACACGTTCCCTTCCCGGATGAGCCTCCTATTCGCTGGCCATCCGCTCCTGTCTGGACTGCTTTGACTGAGCGTCGCAAGAAATGGTCTAATGTGGACCTGCATCGCAACAGTCCTGCAGAACAGCGGATTTTTGAAGAACTGCAAAAAGAGACCGAAGCAAACTTCCCTGACATCCCACTGTCTGAAGTGATGACTTACTTTGCTGAACTGCATAACATTACAATCCTGATCAATTCCAATGATCTGGGTGAAGAAGGTTTGACTGTCGATGAACCCGTCAATGTGGCTCTCAGCGGTATCAAACTGAAAAGTGCGTTGAATATCATTTTAAAGCCCATTGGTCTGACATATCTGGTTGAAGACGAAGTGATGAAAATCACAACCAGCATCAAAGCTGAAGAAATCTTAAGCACACGCGTTTATCCTGTGGCTGACCTGGTTATCTCGGTTTCCACACAGCAGTCTTCCGTGGGAACAAGCCAGGGTGGCTTTGGTGGCCAGCAGGGTGGTCAGCAGGGCGGCCTGGGCGGCGGCGGCGGTGGCTTGGGTGGCGGTGGCGGCGGCCTGGGTGGCGGCGGCGGCGGTGGTCAGGGTTTCTTCAACGTGGCTCCTGAGATGCTGCTGATGAATTCATTACCCAAGCAAAAGACGAAGCAGCAGCCTGTACCCAAAGCAAAAGCAAAGGCTGAACAACCAGGGCTGAAACCAATCAAAGATGCGGAAATGAAAGCCATTCTGGATAACATTCTGGGAGAATCGGAAACGAAAGCATCTCAAGCTCAGTTCCAGGTGGAAGACAAACCCTTTCGGTTTGACAATCGCACGATTGAACAACTCAAAAAAAAACCAGTGATCCTGAAGTAGGCAGCAAACAGAAGCTACCTGTTGTCACTGATCAATCTAAATTAACAGCGCGGAGCCGTTCCCAGGGGAAAGGCTCCGTTTCTGTTGATGGTGAACTCGAAAAAAAGAACGAGTTCAAGGCACCATTGCTTGCGAATGTGAAAAACCCACAGGCGTTCTGGAACGAGTATTTTTCCAAGCGTAAGCCAGCTCCCGATGTGGTGAATGATCTGATTTTCAATCTGCATCAGTCCGGCAAACATGAGCATGTGATTGCTGCCATCAATGCCGCGTTGATCAATAATCAATCTCAGCCGTGGATGTATGACGTACTGGCATTATCCATGGAAATTGCCGGGCGTCCTCAGCAGGAAATTCAGCGTGTGTTACTTTCCCGCATCGATTTTTCTGCTACCGATGTGCCCAGTATGGTTTATTCCGCCGCGTATCTTTCCCGTTTTGAGGCTGATGAACAGGCACTGAAGCTTTATCAACAGGCTGCAAAACTGCAACCCGCCCGCCCCGAGTCTTATATCATGGGGTTAAGGCTGGCGACCAAACTGAAGGATGCCGAAGCCATTCTGTGGGCGGCTACGGGAATCCTGACACATGTCTGGATCAAAGATCATCAGCAATTACATGTCAAAGCATTGAATGCATTAGCTGATCTGGAACAGTCGTTAAATAAAGCAGGGCGAAAAGCAGAAGCTGAGCGAGTCAGATCTGCCAGAAAAGCGGCTCTGGAGCGCGATTTGAAACTGGAACTCACCTGGAACGGAGATGGTGACCTGGATTTGATCGTAGAAGAGCCCAAAGGGACTGTCTGTTCTTTTGAAGCTCCCTTGACTGCGGGTGGGGGAGTACTTCTGAATGACGGGTATGGCCCGAAACAGGAAAACTGTATTGAAGAGTATCTCTGTGCAAGCGGATTCCCGGGAAACTATACTGTTCGAGTCCGCTATGTATCCGGGAATATTGTCGGGCAGAGAGCGAAACTGAAAATCACTCGTTACGCAGGCACAGAGCAGCCTGTAGTTGAAACGATGATTGTTCCGCTGGCAAAAGAGGATCAGCTGATTCGGATCAATCTGGAAAAAGGCAGACGCGATAAGAAATCACAGGTCCCGGGTTCGCCTCAAAATACCGAGAAAACCAGTCGTCTGCGAAATCGTCATCTGACTGATCCGGCAGGCAAGCTTTCGAGAAGCGCTCGAGAATCTCTGAACAGCTTTCGGGTTTCCAGACAGGTGGGAGTTTCAACCGGGCAGCAGTCTCCCTTTGTAACGGGAGTACAAAACACGGGTGGCATAGCCAGTCAGCCAGTGATTACTGTCATTCCTGAAGGGATCAGCCTGACAGGGGCAGCAGTGGTTTCATCGGATCGCAGGTATGTCAGGTTGTCTTTGTCGCCGCAGTTCACGAACGTCACTGAGATTTTTACATTCAGTTTCATGAATCCCTGATCGCATTTCAGGGGTTTTACAGACCAGTCTCTCAGCGAACAAGCCCGGGAGTCACATCCAGGTCAAGTGATGCGATTCGACCCTGGTCCAGATGATGCCAGGCAATCGCAGCCATGGCGGCATTGTCGGTGCCCAGATCTGGAGGGGCAAGACTCAGGTG
>NZ_CAXAVM010000121.1:0-21402 GCF_963972345.1 uncultured Gimesia sp.
GCCGTGTGCATACCAGTGCTGCTACAGTAGCCGTGCTGCCTGAAGCCAGTGAGATCGAAGTGGAAATCAAGCCGGATGACATTCGTCTCGATACATTCCACGCGAGTGGTCCTGGCGGGCAGAAAGTGAATAAAACGGAAAGCGCCGTACGCATCACTCACCTGCCGACCGGCACCGTGGTGCAGTGCCAGGATGAAAAAAGTCAGCACAAGAACAAATCCAAGGCGATGCGCGTGTTGCGTAGTCGCGTGCTGGAACAGATGCAGCAGAAGGCGGCAGATGAACGTGCCGACCAGCGTCGGACTTTAATTGGCTCGGGTGACCGCAGCCAGCGCATTCGTACCTATAACTTCCCGCAAGGTCGCGTGACGGACCACCGCATCAACATTTCCCTTTACAAAATTGATCAGATCATGCAGGGTGACCTGGATGATCTCATCAATGCCCTGTTGCAGTTTGACCGAGAAGAGCGTTTACTGGGCGACGGCTCAAAAAAATAAATACGAGCCTGCCGATTAACGGTTAGCTGTAACAACGATGGATCGTGCCGTGAATGAGAACTCACCATCATCGGATCACACCTCCGGGGCTGCTTCGGAACCCTGGACTGTCCGTCGGATTCTGGACTGGACGACCGCCCATTTAGCGAAGCACGGCAGCGATTCACCGCGTCTCGATACCGAAGTTCTCCTGGCACACGCGCGCAACTGCGAGCGGATTCGCCTCTATACCAATTACGAAGATGTCGTCACAGAGCAGGAACGCGCCCTGATGCGACAACTGGTGCAAAGGCGGGCGAATTCCGAACCGGTTGCCTATCTGGTGGGAAAACGCGAGTTCTTCGGGCTCGATTTCCAGGTCGATAAGAACGTACTGGTGCCCCGTCCCGATACGGAAACGCTGGTCATGGAACTGGTCGATGAGGCGCAGAAATTAACGGCCCCTTTCATTCTGGATTTGTGTACCGGAAGTGGCTGCATCGCGATTTCAGCTGCTGCGAATTGTCAGAATGCAAAATTTCTGGCAACAGACATCAGTGAGCCAGCGCTGGCAATTGCACAAAAAAACGCCGCCGCCAATGAGTTATCGAATCAGGTTGAATTTCGGCTCAGTGACTGTTTCGATCAGATCGCGCCGGGAACTTTGTTCGATCTGATTGTGAGTAATCCGCCTTACATTCGCGATGCGGAAATCGAGCAGCTGGAAAAAGATGTCAGGCAGCATGAACCACGCCTGGCATTAGCAGGAGGAACGGACGGGCTGGATTTTTATCGCAGGATCATTCAGCAGGCGGGAGGCTATTTAAAAGACAAGGGTTTGTTGATGCTTGAGTTCTCACCTGAGCAGGAACCCGATTTACTGTCGCTGTTTAAAGCCACTGGTGAATACACAAATGTGAGGGTCAAAGCGGATCTGGCGGGGCGGGCCCGGGTGATAATCGGGCAAAAACTGCCTATCTTAAAATGAACGGATTTTCTATACTGCGTCTGCAAATCGACGTTTAATCTACAACAGGAGATCCAGGGATGGATATGTTTATCGTTCGCGGAGGCGAGCGGCTTTCCGGCAGCGTTTCTGTCAGTGGTGCCAAGAATTCCGCATTACCACTGATGGCGGCTGCGATGGCCTGTGAAGGCGAAACCACCCTGTGCTCCATCCCTGATCTGGTCGACGTCACAACGCAGTCGCAGGTTCTGGGTTCTCTCGGCATGGATGTGAACCGCGATCCGGATGGCGCGGTACGTCTCAAGACAGTCGATGAAACATCCTGTATTGCCGATTATGAACTGGTGCGTCGCATGCGGGCCAGTGTCTGTGTGCTGGGCCCCCTGCTGGCCAAACGTCGCATGGCGTGTGTCTCGTTACCGGGTGGATGCAATATCGGCGATCGACCGATCGATCTGCATCTGAAAGGTCTGTCCGCGCTGGGAGCGCAGATTCGTGTAGACCGGGGTTATGTGATCGCGAGAGCAGACCGTCTGCGCGGCGCCAATATATTCCTGGGTGGTGCCTTCGGGAGTACGGTTACGGGGACCTGTAATGTGATGGTCGCCGCCGCGCTGGCAAAAGGAACAACCACCATTGAGTCAGCGGCCTGTGAACCCGAAGTGGTCGACGTCGGTAACTTTCTGAATGCAGCGGGAGCGAAAATCGCAGGGCTGGGAACTCCGTTTTTGACCATCGAGGGAGTGGAGCAACTCAATGGCGTGAAACACGAAGTCATCCCGGACCGCATTGAAGCAGCTACTTTAATGATCGCCGCTGCCATCACGGGGGGAAATGTCTGTCTGAAACAGGTCCGGCCCGATCATATTACGGCTGTGATTGAAAAGCTCAGGGAAATTGGTGTGACGATTCAACTCGAGTTTCCCGATCAGCCGGCAAAAAAACAGTCTGTCACGGTGCAGGTGACCCAGCCACTTCGATCGGTTGACTGCATCGCATTGCCTTATCCCGGCATTCCCACAGACGTGCAGGCACAGTTAATGTCGCTGCTGGCGTGTGTGCCCGGTATCAGTATTGTCACCGATAAGGTATTCCCGGATCGTTTCATGCATGCTTCCGAACTGGCACGCATGGGGGCGAATATCCGTCGAGAATCGGCCAGTGCCATTCTGAATGGTGTGTCGCGCTTAAGTGGTGCCTGTGTGATGGCCTCTGATTTGCGTGCCAGTGCCGCACTCGTTCTGGCCGGCCTGGCAGCCGCAGGAGAGACCGTGATTCGCCGGATTTATCATCTGGATCGCGGCTATGAACGCCTGGAAGAGAAACTGATCTCATTAGGCGCGCATGTCGAACGCGTTAAAGACGAACCACAAAACATGCCCGACAGTCTGAAGCTGACGGATGGCGAAAGTCGTCCCAGTTATTCTGAACTGCTGGATGCTTTAACCGGGCCGCACTGGAACCAGGCTGCCGGTCAGCAGAATACTGAGCGTGTGACGTCAGCTCAGGATCTCGCAGACGAAGAATAATTTCGCTTCTGAAACAATGTCAGGTAGCGCGATTATTCTTTCTTTTCAGACTGCTGTTTCGCAAAGTCAAGGCAGATCAGATGCGATTCGCTTCTGAGGTACAGTCTCTTGTGCGCGAGTACCGGGGCTGCCCAGGCGGGATAATTGATTTGCGGGAATGACGTCCGGCAGACTTCATGAAATTCCTGCGGGTCTACTTTGACAATCGCCAGCGTGCCTTTTTCTCCCAGTACGATGAATTTGTTGTCGGCCAGAATCGCGGAGCCGCGCCCATAGAGAGGGTAGGGGGCGGTTTTGCCGGAATCGATCCACTGGAACTGTCCAGTGAGTGAATTGCGTTTGATTTTGTCGATGACGGGGGCTGCGCCATCGGTTTCCCACATGACTTTGCCGTCAGACAGTCGCACGCAGCGCATCGTCGCACCACGTTCGTGGCGACCGCTGAAACCGTAGAGATAACCATCGTGATGAATGGTCGTCGACCAGTGGGTCAGCATGTTGGTCGGGTCACGCCAGAGTTCTTTATAGCTTTTGCCGTTCGGCTCCACCTGCAATAACGCCGAGCCTACCTGGTAGGCGGCGGAAAGGAATATTTTATCATCGATGACAACCGGTCGGGCGGCATTGACGGAATCGTTGATCATAGACCGGAACCAGTATTTGAAATTCAGCGAACCATCTTCCGGATCGAGAGAGACCAGCCCCTGTCGCATCAGGCAGAGCAGGTGCCGCTTCCCGTGAATGGTGACGGCAATGGGGGACGAGTAGCTGGATATTTTCTCATTGCCGCGCCATTTGTAGACAGGCAGTCTTTCCCAGCCTGTTGAAGTGCCGTTCCAAACATCTTTACCGACATTGTGCCAGAGTGTTTTACCTGTCTTCGCATCGAAGGCGACCATGCCGGAATCCGGTTTGCCGCCGACCATCACGATGAGTTTGTTGCCTTCCAGAATGGGAGTGGCACCGACGCCGAAGAATCCGGGGGGAACATCAAATTCTTCCAGGCAGTCGCGATGCCAGACCAGGGTGCCGTCCTTGATATTGAGGCAGTACAGCTTGCCCTGTGCGCCAAACGTAAAGCAGAACTGTTCGGTCAGCAGGGGCGAGCAGCGTGGGCCGTTGTTGTAGCCGTAAGGATCGCGGAAATCAGATTCGTAAGCGTACTTCCAGAGTTCCTTACCTGTATCTGCAGTAAGACACTCAATGACTTCTTTCCCCTCGTCTTCTCCTTTTTCCGGACGATGATGGATCACGAGGCGATTACCCAGCACAGAGGGAGCGCTGTAACCCGTGCCAATTCTTTTTTCCCAGAGCAGCGGGGGGCCGGACTGGGGGAAGCTGTCGATCAGACCTGTCTCTGCCGAGATGCCCGTCTGTTCCGGCCCGAGAAAATAAGGCCAGTCACCTGTTTTCACAGCCGGAGGCTGCGCGAACAGAGAGGTAGCCGGCACTCCTGTCTGAGGAGTGGGTAACGACAGGTTCAAGAGCAGGATGAGTCCCAGGCAGATGCTGCAGAAATTTCGGTTGAGATGATTCATGGGTGAGTCGGTCGCTTTCATCAGTAAATCAGCCGGAGGCAGGAAGTCAGGGAAGTTGGTAGACCTTATAAGTACGATTTTGATAGATCGGGTCGATGGTTGTAAAGGGGCCGAGACGTTTTACCAGCAGATGCGTAATGCCGGTCTGCTGGTGCAATGCCTGTAAGGCACGATCATCAAAGCCCTCATTATAATATTCCTGGCCCCATTTTCGTAGGTACTTGAGGCGTCGATTCCATTCCACAATGCCGCTCGCATCCTGGGGGCAGTCTTTGAAGGTCACATATTCCGGTCGCTGAGCATACCATTTGAAATCGGTTTCATGAGCCGGAGTCAGAAAGAGTGATTCCTCGGGGGTGTGTTCCTGAATCCATTCACAGGCGTCGATCCAGTCAGCCCGCTGCGCGGATGACATCTTATGGATCGGAGGGTGTTGCCAGGCGGAATAAAGGGTGCCCGTAAAGATTCCCAGGCAGAGAACTGCCAGAATCATTTTGCGCAGAGACAGCGAGAGCCACGCGGGTCTGGTTTTCTCTGCTGTATTCTCGAAAAGATGATGCTGAATCAGGCGCGGTAAGGCGATGGAAAAGGCCAGTGGAAGTAGAGCGTCAAACAGTCGGAAGGGATAGAATTTGAGTAGCGACATGCGAAATGCGTAATAAGGCATTTCGCTGGCAGGTCTGGGGCCGGCACCCAGCAGTATCCCGATGCAGGCCAGTCCCACAGAACCGATGATGAAACACTGAAAGAAGCGACTGGTAAACGACGGGCTCTGCTTACGTGTCAGCAGCAGCCAGGCAATCAGCAGCACCGCATACATGAGGTAGCTGAAGAGATCGAAATCCATCGGGTCGAGGTGGTGCTTCAGTCGGTAAAAAACCTGAATGTAGTTTGCAGCGAAACTGTCTTTGGGGTTTCCCTGCACCAGTAGCGCCAGGGAGGGAATCAGGCCGGGCAGCGAACAGAGAATCAGGCATCCCAGGGCGGGGATCGCCGCTTTGACAGAATGGAGCAGCGTCCTGCGATCCAGGTTCTTTCTGTTGAAGCAACTCATGCAGGCCAGCGCAAACAGACCGCAGGCCAGTGCCCAGACTCCCACCACAGGGTGCCAGGTGATCGTCAGCCCGGTGTAAATGCCTGCCCGGTTCCAGTTTTGATCACAGGCATTGGCCAGCGCCAGAAACAGGAAACCGTATGCGAAGACCTTGGCTTCCAGCCCGCCTATAATCCATTCCCCGGAAAAGTTCCCGATTGCCGCCAGCGCGAGGTAGAACCAGACTGTGATTAATGGTGACCAGTAGCCGGGACAGAGCGCACCAGTCAGTCGATACCAGCCGATCGCCAGTAACAGGAATGCTGCCAGTCTGCCCAGCACTGCTGTCAGCGGTAACGACAGCACCTGTGTGACGGCACCGACTGTCTGGTAAAAAAAGAGATGCGCGTTCGAAGACTCCAGGAAGAAATCATCGGCGCACCACTGTGGATTCCAGTAATGACGTGCCTTGGTCAGATAGTGCGGTTCGTTCGTGCCTGGTACCGGAAACCGCAGGAATGAATCTGCGGCAAACGATCCGCCGATCAATAAAATCATGAGAATGGCTGGGTACGGTATCTTAGTCGCTGTGGATTCAGGGTTCACTGAACTTGAGCACCTTATGTAGCCATCAGACGTCAACCGGAATAGCGCCTGCCGGATCAGTATCTGGGAGTCTGTTCCGGAATCAGTTTATTTTTTCTTCGTTTGTTTTTTGGGCGATTTTTTCGTTGCTGCTTTTTTAGCGGTCACTTTTTTGGCAGCAGGTTTCGCAGCAGGGGCTTTGCCTGCTGTTTTTTTAGCAGCCTTCTTCTTTGTACTTTTTTTGGCTGCTGCTTTCTTTTTGGTGCCCTTTTTGGCTGGATCGCCGAAGATCTTGTCGTAATTTTCCCAGAACTTGGGAGTCGTACCTGTTCGAACAATCGGGCCGCTCATAATCTCGCTTCTCCATTTCGAATCTGAATTCACCCACTGGCGATTTCAAACACAACATAATTTCATCCAAGGTCAGTCGACCTATTATAACAAGAGACAGTGATCTTGTCTTTTCTGAGCGGTGATTCTTTCGATCTGATCCTGAATTGTCAAGTCTGTTCACAATGATCGACCAGTGGAGGCTCGTCAAATGCCTGTTGCAGCGCGCCGGCTCTGTGTCGAATCGTATTTAGTAACTGGTTCAGATGGACTTCGGTTGTCAAAGGATTCATCACGGTAATCCGGAAGGCCGCCTGTTCATTTATGACGGAATGCACGATGTAAAATTCCCCGGATTCAATCAGTTGCCGCCTCAACTTGAAGTGGAACAGGTTCTGTTGTTCCAGCGGCAAGGCATTGAGCCAGTCGGACTGGTAGCGGAAGACGACAATATTGCATTGGGGTTCGTGTACCGGTTCAAAATCGGAAGCCTGCAGGAGCATTTCATAGAATGTCCGGGCGGTAGCGAAGGTGATGTCCACCAGATCGGCAAACAGGCTTTTTCCGAACAGGGACCAGATCCCCCAGAGCGCGTAGCTGTTGGCGCGTTTGGTGCATTCGACGGTTCGCAAGCCGATATCGTATTCTGCAATTTCGGGAGCAGAAGGATCAAACAGGTACGCGGCCTGCTGCTGAAAGGCTGAGAACTGATGTGCTTTATCCTTATAAAACAGAAATGCGCTGAGCGCGGGCATAAACATCATCTTGTGGGCATCGAAGACCACGCTGTCCGCCCGGTGCAGACCGGCGGTCAAATGCCTGTGCTGCGTTGAGAAACAGGCAGGACCGCCATGAGCGGCGTCAACATGCAGCCAGAGATCATGCTGTTCGCACAGATCGGCAATTTCGTTTAAAGGATCAAAGGCACCGATGGGGGTCGCACAGGCACAGGCGACGACAGCAATAATCTGTTTGTTCTCCGCCTGGCAGGAGAGGATCCGTTCCTCAAGCGCAGCAGGATTCATTCTGCGTCGATCATCGAGGGGAACCTTGATGATATTGTCTGCTCCGATGCCTAAGATACCGGCGGAACGGGTTACGCTGTAATGGGCATCGCTGGAAACCAGGATCACGGGGATCGCTTCCAGTTGTGCCTGTGGACCCTGTGACCAGAGTTCAGGGCATTTCAGGTTGCGGGCCGCCAGCAGTCCGGTCAGATTTGCCAGCGAGCCTCCGTGTGTTACCAGGCCGGCGAACGTACCCGGCGTGAATCCGATTTCCCGACCCAGTGATTCAATCATCGCCAATTCGACAGAAGTAGCCCAGGGTCCCATTTCATAGACGGCCATCACCTGGTTGGTCACCGAGACAATCGCTTCGAACAGACCGGCCAGAGGCAGCGAAGCGGGGACCTGATGACCGATATAACGGGGGTTCTGCAGGTTGTGTCCCCTGTCAAGCATGGTCTGAGCCAACTGACGGAACGCGGCAACGATTTGAGGGACATCCCATTCCCCCTCTCCTATTTCGGGGGCCTGGTTGAGTTGCTGCAGCGCATCTTTGAAGTTCTCTGCAGGATGTGCCCAGTTGAGGACGTTGGTAGTCTCGAGCTGCAGCGACCGCGCATGCTGCGTGAGTAATTCACTTAAAGTCTGACTGGCAGCAGACAGCAGTTCGGGAGAGTAAACCGCTTGAATTCGGGATCGGGCTGCTGAAAAATTGGGTGTCGTCGTGGTCATAAGTTTTTCTTGCTGAGGGCGAATTCAGGGAATCGTCGGGAAAGAAGTCAGCGTCATAGTGGCAATATTGTATCTGTTTCCAGGCGTGCGTGAATGTGTACAAAACCAAATCGTACGGGTTCGCGGCAGATCTGCAGAAACATTCTTACTGAAGAAGCAAGAGAGAATCAAAACCGGAAAGGTTCGGCGTTCATTTCGTAACCGGGGTGCATGCAGATATTGATCAGCAATCCCAGTGCCAGGCAGGTGCTGAGCATACTGGTGCCTCCGTAACTCATCAGGGGGAGTGTCATCCCGGTGATCGGCATCAAGCCGACTGTCATTCCGGTATTGATGATTGTCTGCGAAGCAAGCAGAGTCACGATGCCGACTGCGACGAGACGTCCGAATGGTTCGCGGGTGGCGGTCGCGATCTGCAGGCCGCGAATATACAATGCCGAAAAGATCAGGATTGTAAACAGGCAACCTGTCATGCCAAATCGTTCGCCGACCAGGCAGAAAATGAAGTCGGTACGACCCGCCGGAAGGTGATAGGCTGCGGGATCGTCAACGGGCATGCCGGCAATTTCGCTGCCCCAGACTCCTCCCAGTGCCAGCATCTGTTTGGACTGGTAGAGATGATAACCGTCGCCTTTGGGTAACTCGCCTCCATCCTGCTGAGTGAATAATGCGACGATACGCGATTTCTGTTCTGCGTTCATTTCCAGCCAGAGCAGGGGCAGCGTGCAGATTCCCAGCAGGACGATGGTAATCAGGTGTCTGGGCCGCGCCCCGGCAGAAAACAGCATTGCAAACAGAATGGGAAAAAAGAGCAGCGATGTTCCCAGGTCGGGTTCGCGCAGAATCAGAAACACGGGGACACAGGTCAGAATGAAAGGCACGATCAGTCCCGGAATCCGTCGGTAGTTCTTGCGATACATCAGGTAATGTGCGAGGGCGAGGATGTAGGTGATTTTCGCGAGTTCGGACGGCTGAAATTTGAAAAATCCGAGTGGAATCCAGCGTCGGGATCCGTTGACCGCGGGAATAAAAAAGACAGCAATCAGTAGCAGAAGTGTGCCAAGAAAGAGGGGATAGCTGATGCCACGCAGGTTACGATAGGGAAACAGCATCGTAGCGGTCAGCGCGGTCAGCGAGATCAGGATCCAGAGGCACTGCTTCTGGAAATAGTTTCCCTCGCCGACCAGTTCGTCTCCGCGCGCAATTCCCGCCAGTCCGCACCCCATCAGGACCAGAATGCAGCAGAGAATCGACCACGGGATTCGACGAATACCAGAATGGATCATCGCGAGCTTTCTCTGAAAGTATTGAAACGAACAGGCGTTTTTTACCGAAAATCGGCAGATCAGGAAAGAGGGATCTTTTTTTGATGAAGTTCGAGAGAGTGAAATTGAATTACAGGTGTCAAAGCCTGCTGAATCAGCTATTCTGTGTGTGTCTGTCACTCTTTTTTGTTAATGATCAATCGTTTTTCATGTTTCACTCACTGCGAAGAGCCTGTTCAAAGTATCCCATCACAGCGGCCTATATTGCGATTGCCGTTGGATTGTTTCTGGCGGTACAGATTTACAGAATCGATCAGGGGATCTCCCACGAGGGCAGTTTTGACGATGCGCTGTGGAAACTGGGGGCTGTTCAGCCTCTGGTCTTTGTGCACGATCATCCCCTGGTAGAAGAAAAAGAGTACCCGACGGGAGGCCCCTTTGATCTGTGGTCGGGGGAATGGTGGCGGATCCTGATCAGTGGATTTCACCACGGTGATGTGTTGCATCTGCTGATGAACTGCCTGGCGATCGGTTTTTTAGGGCGATTGATTGAGCCTGTAATGAAACACTGGGTTTACGCTGCCTTTCTGATCCTGGCGACTTATGTTTCCTTCCTGCCGGAATACTTTCTGGAACATTACCCTGTTGGATTATCGGGGGGCGCTTTCGCGATGTTCGGGCTGTTGATGATGCTCCGCCGTGTTCATCCTGAAATCGCAGAGGTCTTTACCGATCGTGAAATCAACTGGGGACTGGGCTGGTTGATCCTGTGTTTTGTATTAACGCATTTCGGTATTCTGAATATTGCGAATGCCGCGCACCTTTCCGGGTTTATCTACGGTATCCTGGCGGGGGCCGTCATCATCAATCGCTCACGTTTTGCCGGAACCCTCCGGTTTCTGTTTGTGTTGTCCCAGGTTTTGATTATCCCCGGTACCTACCTGGTATGTCATCCGGTCTGGAATGGTAAGTACTACTGGTATCTGGCGCGACATGAAAACGATCTCGAACAAAAGATTGAGTACCTGCAGAAGGGGATGGAACTGTCGCCGGGCGAACCCAAGATCAGTGCAGAGCTGGCACTGAGCCTGTTTCGGACGGAAGCTGTTCCGTTGCGTTCCTGGGAGATCATGCTGCGTTCGCTGGAACGGAATCGTTCGTATGATAAGGGAGTTGAGATTACGCGTTTGATCTGGAAACAGTTCGGTTCAGAACAGCAGAAGCAGGAAGCGCTGGGAATTGTCTCGGAAGTCTTCGGCGATGAATCCGATGCCTGGCTGGAGCGATTCAAGCTGGATCAGTCTGCCGTGGCGTCAGTGGATGTGCCTTTACCAGAATCAGATCAAGCCGGGAATGAGTTTCTGTTTCTAAGAGAGTCCGATCGGCGGATGGCGCCCCGGCCACGCGATCTGTCTGCGCCTCCGGTTGATCCGGGATCTCCTCAGAGTGCGGTGGAGGGGGTGACACTTTAGACTGTGTCCCGTTTTACTAAAGCGACTTCCGTTCCATGCAAACGGGTCTATCAGTTTGAGAATGCTCCGGTTAAATGGTTACGCTCGCGCTGATCTGAGTGACTCCTGAAATCAGTAAAATCGGTACATCTGTCGTGAAGGTCAAGTTGTCATGTTGTTTTTTAGCGACATTCATGATTCCCGCAAGACAGTTTTTCACCACTGGCTTATCTGACCTATTCTTTGCGTAAACCAGTCTGTTGTGATGCTGCGCAGCAGGGATTTTCGCTGAGAGATCCATTGAATTCATTGATCTCCCTCGATTGACCTGTCCGGGCAACATATGATGTCATTAATACCCCTTGCATTTCGATCTGTTTATTATGGCTACCGCTTTGGAAAATCAGAACGACTCTACGAATCAGAATCCTGACGAAGAACAGACCGAAGATGCGGTCCTGGTCGATCGCTTTCCGGAAGCATTGCGCGTTTCGCGATTTACCTTCTTCTCGGTCTGTGTACTCTGTGTTTCATTTGTATTATTCAGTTCGATGCCGCTCTGGCATACGGATATCTGGGGTCATTTGTCGTACGGTCAGCTGATCTGGGAAACGGGCAGTATTCCCGCACTGGAGCCACTGGTTCCGCTGTCCTCAGGAGTGCCGTTTATTGATACCGCCTGGCTGACGCAGATTTTTGCCTTTAAAACCTTTGAAATCTTCGGTGTCGCAGGAATTAAACTGTTATACGCGGCTGCAATTACCGTCTGCCTGGGACTGTTACTGTTTCGGGTGCAACAGCGCACCGGCGGTTTCTGGTGGAGCCTGGTTTGTGTCTCTGCGTTTCTGTTATGCGACTGGAAACAACTGGGGATCGTTCGGCCACAACTGTCAGGCCTGCTCTGCTTTGTGCTTTTATTCTCATTATTAAATGCCCGCCAATGGCGGAAGTTCTACTGGTTTCTGATTCCCGCTGTCTTCGCGCTGTGGGCGAATCTGCATGGATCATTCCCGGTGGGACTGGGTTTGATTGGCTGTTTCCTCGTGGGGCGTGCCGTGGATGTGGGCCGAAAGGCGGGTTCGTGGAAAGCCATGCTGGGAGACAGTGTCACCCGTCGTTATTTCGTGCTGCTGGAACTCTCGGCGGTTGCCGTCCTGTTTAATCCCTACGGGATCCAGTTGTATTCAGAAGTCTTTGGCTTTTCTTCGAATCCCAACCTGGAAGCACTTATCGAATGGAACCCGCTTACACTGCGGATGTTCCAGGGGAAAACTGCCGCGGTGCTGGCATTGCTGCTGGTGATTGCCAGCCGATTTACTCCACGTCGCATTGGTACTGTCGAATTACTGTTGCTGGCGGGACTGGGAGCTGCCGCCATGTGGAGTTCCCGCATGGTACTCTGGTGGGCGCCTGTTGCCGCTTATTACCTGGCAATACATGGTGCAGCAATCTGTGGACACAAACGCAGACAACTGGCTGATCCCGAAGCGGAAGAAGTTTATTGTGCCGGGAAATGGACGGTCGTCTCTGTGGGGATGGTCTGGATCTGTTTTGCGATTACCCCGTTTGGCTCACAGGTTCTGCATGGCAAACAGGTAGATTTCGAAAAGAGTGTTTCGGCGTCGACACCGATAGGGGCGACGGAATATCTCAAGGAAAAGAAAATTGAAGGCCAGCTGTTCAATTCGATGGAACTGGGGGACTACCTGCTCTGGGAAGGCCCGGAAAAAGCAGCTGTATTTGCAAACTCCCACGTGCATCTGTTGCCCCGCGAAGTCTGGGATCATTACCTGAGAATCGTGAATTCTGCCGGCGATGCTGAGGAATTACTGGAACGGTATGGAGTGAACACGGTTGTGCTGGACCTGCCCAGGCGAAATCCCCTGATGCGTCGTCTGGAACGGGATGGTGCGTGGCGTGTGGGGTACAAAGATGATGGCACTGTCGTGTTATTGAGAAACAATCCCATTCAGTAATCGTAATCGCATCCCATTCAATAATTACCTCGTTCTTCTCATCAAACTTTATCGAGATCTGTCATGAAATCACGCAAGTTGTCATCGAAAACCATGATTGCAGTTCAGGCCCTGGTGGTAGTTGCTTTTTGCGGAGCGTATACCCTGGGCTCACGCGATACCCGCCAGTCATTCAACAGCACATTTCTGGATCAGACTTTCTACCCGGAAGTGAAAATCGAGCGGGAAGAGCCACTGCGGGTTTCGGCATTGTATGACGATCCGTCTGTGGTGACCGATGAAGAGCTGGCCGCGGTACTGAAACAGGTACGCCCGAAGTTTCCCCGAAAACATTTGAAGCCCAACCATGTGGAACATGCCTTGCGTACCTGGAGTATTCATTCCACGTTTCAGGACCCGAGTGTCGTTTCAGGAACTGAGATGTGTGACTTCCTGACCGACCATGGCCGCTTCCTGGCATCGTGGGGTGAGGAAGCTTCGCCGCTGCTGATTGATGAACCAGCGGGAATTTCAATTCGCTGGGGCAGTCAGGTGGGGGGCTCGGTTCACCACGATCACTGGCTGGCTTCATTGACCGAAGCAGGCATCCATCGAGATGCGCCCGTGTTCGCACCCTCCCGCCGCGACATGGATGTCAATGATGTGATTCAACAGTCATTGCGGGACTTTCGTCTGGATGAACGCGAAGTCGAATGGTCGGCGATGGCGTTTGGTTTGTGGATTCCTCCCGTGAAAGCGTGGCAGACGACCGATGGGCGGACTGTTTCGTTTGATCAACTGACACGGCGACTGATCCGCGGACATAAGAAATACGGTGTCTGTGTGGGCACTCACCGGGTATATTCGCTGATGCTGCTGATTCGCCTGGACGACGAGTTCGATATTCTTTCCGATTCGGCACGGGCAGACGCATATACCTACCTGGAACGGGTGCGTGACCTGATCAGTGAGTGTCAGTTTGAGGATGGCCACTGGCCTGCCAACTGGATGGAAGGTAAGGCTGCATTGACCAGTACCGAAGAAATTCCCGAATACAAAAACGTGATTGCCACGGGGCATCACCTGGAATGGCTGGCGATTGCTCCCAAAGAGCTGCATCCTCCGCATGAGCAGATTGTGAAAGCTGCGAAGTGGGTGATTCAGAATACGACTTCGCACACCGAAGAAGAGATTCTGCAGAAATATACCTTCTACAGTCACGTGGGAAATGCATTGGCGCTCTGGCGGAATACGCATGCCGCCACCTTCTGGAAGGAATGGCAGAAGACTCATCCGTATGTCCCGGAAGCGACTGCTGAACAGGACGAAGCGATTGAAGCCCCTAAGCCGACGCTGTAGGGGCAAGTCGGACCGTGATTATTTTCCGCCAACCACTGTGAAGGATGCTTTCGAGCCGGCTGGTTTAAAGAACTCTGCCTGCACGCCCGGGTCATTCCGGTTTGAAAGATCGATCAACAGCGTCAGTTTATGGATGCCTTTCGAAAGTTCGATTTCATTTTCTGTCTGTGATTTCAGGCGCTGTGAATCGATCCAGATGCGGGTGTCCTGCGCGGAGTTGATGCGAACACCTACGGTGCCCGCTTCGGTGACATCGAGTTCGGCCTGCAGCAGAATTTTCGAGTCGGTACTCAGGCTTTTCAACTCTTCAAAGGGAAGCAAACCTGCCACCATGGCATACTGCGGAACAAATGCGGTGGCAGGCGCCCGCAGGACGTGTTCTTCAAACAGTTCTTCGTCCGGGTTTTCATTCGTCAGCAGCAGACTGGGAATCTCCCGCATGGCCAGCCAGCGCTGAATGGTCGGTTTCGAGCGGATCGCGTACGGACCCGGTTTACCCAGCACGGACAGATACTTCACCAGGTCATCGCGTGTCAGGAATTTGGTGAGCCCCTGGGGCATCAGGGATCCCCCTTCTGCTTCGTCATCGATGTCATCCACGGGAATCACCATTTCTTTGCCATTGGCGTCTTTCAGAATGACTCGCTCCTCATTACGGTCTACGATGATGCCGCGAATGATTTTGCCTTCGATGGTGATGATGACATAGGTCTGGTAGGCTTCTTTGACGGCTTGGTTAGGGTAGAGGATGGAACGGACGAGATAGTCGACGGGTGAACTGGCGCCGATGGGACTCAGGTCCGGGCCGACTTCGCCTCCCGCTTTACTGACAGAATGGCATTTCATGCAGCTTAAGTCGGCGCGGCGGAAAATCTGTTCGCCGCGATCGGCATTGCCGTGCTCGATCACATCGGCGAGCAGTTGTTTGAATTCCTCTTCGGTGAGTTCTTTATCTTCACTGGACATGCCGGCTGCTTTACTGAGGGCATCGCTCAGGGCTTTATCGCTACGGCCTACAGAGTACATGTAACGCAGCTGTTTTTTGGCGACATCTTCGGGAATTTGTTGAGTCGCCAGTGCGGCTGCCAGCTGATCGGCGGCGCCCCGGGTGTCGAGGATTGCTTCAATAAACGGTGTTGGATCACCTTCTTTGGAAGACGTCATGATGTTGATGCCTGCTTTGATAGCCTGCTGCAGATCGAGGGTGACCAGGGCGGCTGCACCCAGGTAGCGGATATCAGCGGGTGAGTCTGCCTGCGTCAGTTTCTGCATGGCTTGGACGCTTTCGGGACCACCAATGGAATCCAGCGCGTCGATGGCTGCGATTCGCAATTTCTCATCGGTTCTGGCAGAGAGCGCCAGTTGCTGCAATTTGTCTGCTGCGCCGGAGACTTTCCACAAACCGGCCAACTCAATCGCGATCTGATTGACGGGAGGTTTGGCTTCGATCAGTTTACTGATATCGGCCAGGTTACCGGCGGGTTTGATTTTTCGATTCTGAAATGCTTCTTTGAGCGCGAGCAGCGATTCCTGTTTGACGTCTGCCTGGAACTTATCGTTAATGATCTGTTCCCAGATAAAGCCGAGTTCTTCCGGATTCCCCTTGCGGCAGATCAATTCAATAATCGTGCCCTGGCGCGAGGCAGGGACGCGGCCACTTTTCAGAAGCTTCATCATGGGTGAAGCACTGCCCTGGGCTGTCGCCGGGCTCTGGTAAGTTGAGACCAGGAGCAATGTGATTGCTGAAAGGAATAAGGCAGAAATAATTCGGGGTCGATTTCTCATTCTGAAACTAACTCTGTATAAGGCAGGAAAACAAAACAGGCTGTCGGAAGGCCTGGTATCAATGGGATAGAAGGTGAGGGAAACCATCCCGGAAAACGGATTGAATCCGGGATGGTTGATGATTCCTTCAGGTGTGACTCGAAAATTACTCGGCTTCGAGTCGTTTTTCGAGAGTGTCCATCGTTTCTTTCAAGGTGTACTCAAGGTAATAATCCTGCGGGTGAATCAAAGATTCAACGGCAATCTCAAGTGCACGTGGATCGTGGTAGAAACTGAGTGCGCGGATGGCTTCCAGGCGAACGCGTGGGTTTTCATCATTGACCTGAACCTGCAGCAGGTCCAGAGAGTTGTCAACGCGATCTCGCCAATAGCAGAGGACACGCGTGGCGGCGGCCCGTGCTTTGGGTTCGGGAGATTGCAGCATCTGTTTCAGGAAATCGACATCAACCACGTCCAGGCTCTGGCGGACCCAGAGTGCTTCCAGCAGGTGATGCTGATAGTTTTCCTCTTTGGAATCCAGACCGGCAACCCACTTGTTTAAGGCGTTGATCACTTCTTGGGTATCACGGACACGCAGTTCACGACGAACACGGTACCGCACCCGGTCTTCATAGGTTTTCAGCAGGTCGAGCAGTTCCGGGATGGAAGCATCTGCGATATTCGGGTCTTTGAGTAATGGCTTTTTCGTGTAAGTGACACGCCAGATCCGGCCGTGCTGTGCATCGCGGTTCGGGTCACGAATGGAATGCTGCATGTGACCGACGAGGGGATTAAACCAGTCAATCAGGTACAGGGCACCATCAGGGCCGAATTGCAGATCCACAGGGCGGAAGTTGGTGTCGGTTGATTTGACCAGTGGTTCGACCGGGTCGGCAGCGAAGCCCGAACCATCTTCTTTCATTTTATACTGCAGTACGCCATGGAACCCGATGCAGTTATTCAGCAGGTAATTCCCCTGAAGTTCTTCCGGAAACTGGCGGCTGGATACGAATTCACAACCGGCGGTTGGTCGCCATTGTTTTTTCAGGAAGTGTTGCATGCCGGCGTGTTTGCGTGGATAGTCGAGGTCACCGGAAAAAGCAGTGCCGAAGTAATTGGCTCCGCCGGAAGCATCGGCGACAAAGTTCTGTCCCCAGCGATCAAAGACGTGACCCCAGGGGTTGGCATAGTTGTACGAGACAAAGATACTCGTTTTTTCCGTCCGTGGTTCATAGCGGAAGATGCCCGCGTTCAACAGTCGTTGCGGACCATAGGGGGTTTCGATCTGACTGTGGTGGAATGTCCCTTCCTGGAAATACAGTCCGCCGCCGGGGCCCCAGGTAAATGCGCTGATGGAATGATGGGAGTCTGCGGAATCGAAACCGTGCAGGACGATTTCCCTGTGGTCCGCGTGGTCGTCGCCATCGGTGTCTTTCAGGAAGACCAGGTTCGGCTGCTGAGCGACATAAACTCCGCCATCGCCGAGTTCAATTCCCGTGGGCAGATGCAGGCCATCGGCAAAAACCGTCTGTTTGTCGGCACGTCCATCACCATTCGTATCTTCCAGGATCAGGATTTTGTCATCGACTTCTTTGCCAGGCAGGTACATGGGATAGGAAGCCATTGTGCAGACCCAGAGGCGGCCTTTACTGTCGAAGGCGAACTGCACGGGGTTCTTGAGTTCAGGGAACTCGACTTCGGAAGCGAACAGATTGATTTCGAAGCCTTCCGGCAGTTCGAAGTGTTTTTTTGATTCTTCCGGAGACGTGATTTTAATCGACTCCGGGTCTTTGACATTGGTTTTGATGTCCGCGAAGTCACCTGTGTTGCTGTCGTCGATTTTCACCGGAACGGTTTTGCCCTGTGCCACCGCCCAGATGCGTTTATCGCGATTGTCGATCATTTTACGGAGCTTGGCAAACTCTGCAGGGAAGTTGACCACGCCGAACGGTTCTTTGCGGCCGCCGTAAATGTAATAGCCGTTGACGGCGCGATAGTCGTACCAGAACTGTCTGTTCTTTTCCAGGACTTCCGCGCGGAGCTTCTTCATGTCCACGGTGGAGCCCGCTGAATCACGTGGGCCGAACAGCGCTTCATCAATCACGGGAGCGAGTTGCTGGTAGCCGTAGTCAGTCAGATGGATGCCGTTGAAGGTTAAATCCTGGTCACCCGATTCCATCAGTTTTTTACTGGGAGTGAACAGGTCGACGAAGATCACATTTTTCTCGGCAGCGATTTTTTTCATCGCGTCGGTATAGAGCTTGATGCGTTCGTTATTTTCTTTTCCCTCTGTCAGGCCAGGTCGATTCAGGTTTTCATTGGCAATGGGGGAAAAGAGAACCAGTTGCGGGTGTGATTTGCCGTTGTATTTAGCGGCCAGTGTGGTGTCGATGAAGTTTTTCAGGTCGGCTTCAAATTTGGGGAGTCCCGCTTTGCCGGCAAAAGACTCATTGAAACCAAAGCAGGCAATGACGACATCTGCCTTGTGGTCTTCCAGGTTATGGCCGTGATCCTGGAAATCTTTGGAGCGGGGACGCAACGTCAGCTCGTCGGCGGACCATCCCAGGTTTCGTACGACCAGTTCTTTTTCGGGAAAACGGCTGTGGAGCAGCGTTTCGAAATAGCCTGCGTCCTGCATCCGTTCGGGAAACGTATTGCCAATGAATACAATATGATCGTGCGGTTTTAGTTCCAGTTGCTGCTCGTTGGCTTTGACCTGATTTGGGGAGACGGCAGCAAGGCCGGCTGTGAGCAGACACAGGGCCAGTATTAGAGAATTCTTCACTGCTGTGGGCTTTCTTTTAGGACTGAAAAGGCAGGAGACCCTGAGGGTAAATTTGTGAACCAAATCTTCAGGATTCTATTTTTGGTATATCGATTCCAACTTTAATTTTGTAGCATGTGCCTACCTATGTCAAATCAAAGTCAGGGGTTGTAAGGAATGACCCGATTCTTTGAACATCAGTAGCATTCGGGGAGTTTCAGTGTATGAAGTACCACTTCTCTTCCACGAGAGGGAACATAAAACAGTTCCGCATTGATACTACGCAAAAAACGCAGAATTCAACAACTGAATCCTATCCGCAAGTTTCCGACAATGCATCCATTAAATTAATAATCGAAAGTATTCCCGCCGGAGTGGTGTATCGGTCGGGAGAAACACTGTTGATTAATCAGCGTTCCTCTGAATTATTAGGCTACTCAAGCGAGAGCCCCGCGCTGTTTGAACAGAATCTGGAGCGATTATTTGAACTCGATGCGATTCAGGGCGAAACTGCCACTGATGCAACCCCATCAGATTCTCCGGAAATCTGGGTGCAATTCAGTGAGGGAATTCAAAAGTTATGCGAAGTCACACTTCCCAATAACGAGGATCGACAACTCTGGTTGCTGAATGAGGTCACCACTCAACGTCAGAACGAACGTTTGATGCATCTGCTGACGAATGCCACCAGCGATGTGACAGGAGAAGCGTTTTTCAAACGTCTGGTCCAGCAACTGTCGCTCGCCTTAAAATTAAAATGCGTCTGCCTGGTGCAGCATAAAAAAGAAGATCAGAAAATACGTAGCTGTCAGACCATCGGTGTCAGTTTCGATGGAGAAGTGGTACCCGATTTCGAATATGCAGTAGAAGGTTCACCCTGTGAGCATGCGATCGGTCCTGAACCCTATATGATTCCCTCAGGGGTAGCAGCGGCATATCCCCAGGATTCTTTCCTGGCCGAACATGGGATCGAATCCTATTTCAGCCTGCCGATGGTCGATAAAAACAATGACGTTCAGGGACACCTGGTACTGCTGGGCGACAGGCCAATCTATGAAGACCTGTGTCAACTGCCCGTGATTCAGAACTTCACATATCGGGCTGCGGCGGAATTGAACCGCAGGCAGGCAGAGAAAAAGTTGGAGGAAAGTGAACTGCGAATCACGATGGCGGCGCGTGGTTCTGAAATCGGTCTCTGGGACTTCGATATTATTACCGGCAAAACGAAATACGATGATAAATGGTTTTCAATGCTGGGGTATGAACCTGGTGATCTGGCCCAGTCATTCGAGACCTGGAAAAGTCTGGTCCACCCGGATGACCTGCCTCCCACCTTAAAATCTCTGGAAGATTATATCTCAGGCAGTTCCAGTTCGTACGAAGCCGAAATTCGGATGAAGACCAGCGGCGGGAACTGGAAATGGATTCTGACCCGGGGCAAAATTTCCGCATACAGTCCCCAGAAAACGCCGCTCCAGCTGATTGGCACCCATATCGATATTGATGATCTGAAACGCTCCCAGCAGATTCGCCTGGAGAACGAAGCGCGGCTGCGGATTATCATGGATCAGATTCCCGCGATCCTCTGGACGACTGACTGCAATAATCAATATACATCGATTGTCGGTGCCGGCTTGAACCAGCTGGGGATCCAGCCGGATGAAACCGTCGGTAAAGCAATTTATGATTTACATAAGTCTCAGGATGTCTCGGTCAATATGACGGCCATGCACAACCGGACGCTCAAAGGCGAATCGGTCCGGTTTGAACAGCAGCTGCAGAATACGATCTTTGATATTCATATTGAGCCTCTGCGAAATTCGAATGATCAGATTATCGGTTGTATCGGGCTGGCAATTGATGTGACGGTACGCAAGAAAACCATCGAACAATTAAACCGGCAACGGATCTTATTGCAGACCATTTTCCATTCCGTGACCGATGCGATGATCGTTACGGACCGCAGTCATAATATCGTCATGTGTAACGAGTCGATCCAGATTCATTTCCGTTGTAAGGAAGCGGATCTGCTGGGCAGGCCGATTTGTGAGCTGATTGTCTCCTCCAGTCTGTACGAAGAGCAGTTTAACCGGGTTTCTTTCCCGAATACCCGGGTGCTGAAACCATTTATCGTCGAGTATCTGCGTGCCGACGGCTCCCGCTTTCAGGGAGAAACGATTGTGACTCCGCTCAGACGCTCGGATAACCAGATTACCGGTTATATCAAAGTGATCCGGGATATCACCGATCGTATCCAGATGGAAGAGGAAAAGGATCACCTGCATGCCCAGATGCTGCATGCCCAGAAACTGGAAAGCCTGGGAGTTCTCGCAGGGGGAATCGCGCATGACTTCAATAATCTGCTGCTGGCAATCCTGGGGAATACGAATCTCGTATTAATGGAACTGGATGAGAAATCTCCCGTCAATCCTTATGTGAAAAGCATTGAAATGGCAGCCCGTCATGCTGCGAAAATCTGCGAACGGCTGCTGGCCTATTCCGGTCGCCGTACCTTTGCCTCGATGACATTTAATCTGAATCGTGTCATCCAGGAAACAGTCGAGATTATGAAATCGATTGTTTCCCCCAACGCGCACATCGAACTGGATCTGTCGGACGAAGAATTAATGATCCATGAAGATAT
>NZ_CAXAVM010000122.1:0-21348 GCF_963972345.1 uncultured Gimesia sp.
TACCGTAAACCCAGTTGGAACCGGTGTCACCCCGGGGCGCAGGAGAAGCCGGCGGCGAATTCTTTTTCGCCAGGCAGGAGGCACCCCAGTTTTTCACATCGTTATAGTTAGGGAATGAACTTGCTGTGCTTCCTCTCGCACCACCGCGGATGGTATCGCCATCCCCGATAAGGGAGGCATCGTTATTACCGTCGCCCATCATCAGTTCACTGGCGGCGATGATATTGGAACTGCCGTCGGTCAGATCACGGATGCGGATCGCTTTGCGATAGTTGAACATCCCGACCTGGTGTTGCATGTTCTGTGGGGTGGTGTTGGTTGAGGGAGCAAAACCAAACCAGAAGATCGAAGGGCCCGCACTGACCGCATAGCTGTTTCCCGGACCGGAGCCATAACCGCCCCCATTCTGGATACCACGCGGGTCCGAGGGACACAGAAAGGCCGGAATGACGGCGCGTTTGGCAGCATCGTTGGGGGCCTGGTTGGGTCCCAGTGAGAAGTTGAACTGGTTGTAAACGTTAGCCTGATCCATGAACGGCAGCAGCATGGCCTGGGCTGAGAACGAGAAGTACGAATAGTTTCCATACCCGTAGGTCGCGTCGTTCTGTTTTTCGAAGTTCGCACGAGGGAAAAGACCATGGGTTTCATGATAGTTGTGCATTGCCAGCCCGAGTTGTTTCAGGTTGTTCTTACACGCGCTGCGGCGGGCGGCTTCACGGGCCTGCTGGACCGCAGGCAATAACAGGGCAATTAAAATCGCGATAATGGCAATCACCACCAGCAGTTCGATCAGGGTAAAACCCCGATGATGACGAGACGAAATCTGAGCATTCATGACAGGCTCTCTCCAGTTTGCAGGATAAATAGCAGGAAATTGTCGGGCTTTGTGAGCGAACAAGACCCGGTAGGAAAGCTGGTAAAAAAATTGGGGGGGATCCAGGAAGGTATCAGTTGGACTGTCGCTCAACCATCAATCTTAGCATCCGCAAAGACCTGTGAACAGCAGCCAATTTCGAAAATTGCTGACCCCACATGGGGTGTTTATATTAGCAATTCTTAAGACAGGCAAGAATCTGATAATTAGGATTGTTTATTTATCAGGGCTTCTGTCGATTTTGTCTCATTTTCAAAACGTTCTTCAGCTTTGCTTTCGATAAAACGTCGATTCTCCAGTAGGAGATACAGATAAATATAGCAGCCAGTGCAATTACTGTTCACTTGGATAAATTCAATGGCTTTTCAATACACATAGTGTCTCCCTGTTTTTTGATGACAGGATTGCTTCGAGAGTAGACACTTCTATGTTCATTTTCTGAAGTGGAGAAAAGTACTCACGGCAGGTTCTCGAGAGAGACACTCAGTCTGGTCAGGCGCGCACAGCAGATGTCCCATCTACTTCTGATTGATGAGTCGTTCGGCTTCCTGCAGACACTTTTCAAATTTTTCCTGGTCGCGTGTGGGCTCCGTTCCCGGATTCTCCAGCATCTTGGGAAGATAATCGCGGCCCGCCCAGAGCAGTTGCTGTAAGGCAGGGTAGTCTGAACCGGCAGTGCTTTCCAGTTCTTTGATGACCGGCCCCAGTTCGGTATCCGCCTTGTTTTTCAGGCTGGTATATTCCGCGGGACCTGCCTGCTTCGACTGTAATGCCTTGTATTCCTGGTAGAAGGCCTGAAACTTGGCAAATTCGTCTTCACCACTGGGGGAAAACAAATCGCCCAGGGGGACAAAAAAGAAAATCGCCACAATGGCAATGACTCCGGCCACTCCACCTAAAATTTTGGGATCCATCAACGGACCCAGCGCTTCGAGGGGATTGGAACGCTGTACTTGAATTTTCGGTTTCGGTCGTGCCGCGGGCGGAACTGCAGCGGCAACCGGAGCTGAAGAACTCGGCGGCATTGACACCGACGCTGTCGCGGCGGGCGAGACGCCGGCTGCCGGAGTCGCCGCTGGTTTCGCCTCTGTCCCGGCAGATGTCGTTTCTGCTGCTGTTTCCGTTTTTTTCGGAGCCGGTTTTTTCAGCTGTAAGGCTTCAATCTGCCAGGCTTCAAACCATTCCCCTTTGCGGCCCAGCTTTAACAGGTCGGTCGGTTCGACTCGGTCCTGTTCAGCCCACATTTTGATCTTGTGTGCTTCAATCGGGCCGTAGCCCATGCCTCCGAGCTTGCAGTACCACTTCTGTTTGGAACGGACTTTCAGAATCGGTGGTGGCGGAGGCTCTGTCGTTTTTTCTGGTTCAACAACTTTTTCTTCTGTTTTTTCTTCTGTTGCCGCCGACTGCTCGGAAACGGTGTCGCCTGAAGCCGGGACCAGCTCTTCGACGGAATCCTCTTCCGTGTCGATGACATCCAGGTCACTGCCGGACGAACTCAGGAACACCACCGTTCGCGCGGGCACCCACTCCGGTTCGGCAGAAGATTTCACTTCATCGTTCGGTGCCAGCTCGCCGTCGAACAGCATGTGCATCAGATCATCGGCTGACATGGGCCCCAGCTCATGATTCAGAACGCGACAGTACCACTGGATCTTCTGGTGCTTGCTCCGTACGGCTTCCAGTGTGGCAAACCGCGGGAGCTGCGATTCCAGTTCGCTTGAGAGTTTGTCTTCCTCTTCGACAATCGAAAAGCCATCCAGGTTGGGAACATCGGGTTCCGGTTCGACGCCAAATGAGGAGTCCACAATGGAAAAATCGTCCAGTGAAGGCAGCTCACCACTCGAGGAGGAATCGAACAGACCACCCATGTCCTCGGCAGGAAACCAGTTTCCGGTTTCACCGCTGCGGATTTCCATTTGAGGAGTCAATTCGCCCTGTTGCGCCATGGCAAATAATTCTTCAAATGAAATGGGACCTTCGGTTGCCGTTGAACGCTTAATGTACCAGCTGTCGCGTGCCATTTTGATTTAACAATCTTCGTCCGCTTGAAATGAGGGTGTATATTCAAATTCGAGTAGGCACACGCTTTGACGGGCGCGCCCCGACTTTTATTTTAGCGGGCAGGGTAGGGCGCTTATCTATCGTTTTTCACCCTATTTTTCCAAAAACCGGTAAAAACCAGTCAGAACCATGCGGATCGGTTCAATCGGGCCAGAAACACCCGGATTTGTCTGCATCGCCTCGTGGATCTCAGGCGGTCAGCGAAGTCACCGGAAACGGACGATCAGTTCAGCCCGGTGGGTGCCTCGCGTTTCAGGCTTACGATTTTACTTCAGCAGCTGTTCGTTTCCAGGTGAGCACGCTCATAAAGAACAGAAACAGCACACAGAAACAACAGCCGCCTGCAAACCAGTCTCCAAATCTTGTGTAGAGGCTGCTGCGGTTATCCAGGGGAACCGAGTCGACAATCACGGCGTTCAACGATTTGTTCCAGCGTCCGGTTTTCGGGTTCACCATTGTGCTCCGTCTCTGGTTGTCCCAGTCGAGAAACAAGTCCGGCTCGATAACCATGCCGTCACCATCAATGATCGCGGAGACTCCCGTGTTGACGGCTCTGACCATGGGAGTCCTGTTTTCAACACAACGGAACGCAGAAGTAATCAGGTGCTGGTCCAGTTCACTCGAACCGTGGAACCAGCCATCGTTGGTGAGATTGACCAGGCAGTCAACAGGTTTGGTTGTGGCATTCGGAGTTGCCGCCGGTTTCAGCATCGAGCGAACCAGGTGCGGCACCGTATCTTCAAAACAGATCAACGGTGCGAAGTTCCAGTTTTTGTATTCGAAGTTGGCAGCATGTTTGCCCGGCTCAATTCCAAAGGAGGCACCATAGGGTGAGAAAATCTGCAGGAAAGGCAGGCTGTCTTTTAAAGGCATGTATTCGCCAAACGGCACGCGATGAATTTTATCGTAACGACCATGCACACCATAATCGGGGCGGACAAACACGGCGGAATTGTATTGCTCTATTTTTTCATCACCGGCGGCAATCACATCCAGCCCCATCACCAGCGCCGCGTTGGCTTCCTGGCTCATATTCGTCAGAACCTTGCGAACGGAAGGATCTTTCCATTTCTCGAGCGGAACTTCCGGGGCGACCTCACCGAGTTCTTCAGCCGTCTTCCCGTTGCTTTCCAGTAACGGCCAGCGGAACATAGTTTCCGGCCAGACAATCAGGTCAGGCTGATCCCGCACGGCGGCGCCCATCAGCTCCAGATGTTTCAGGTAGATCGATCGCCATTCATTCGGGTTATGTTTCACTGAAGAAGTAAAATTCCCCTGAATCAAAGCAGTGCGCGGGCCATCCTGAAATTCTGCCTGCGAACGACGGACATAACCATAACCGAGGACCGCAAAAAACAGACTCAGGCAAACGGCAGTCTGTAGGATCTGCTTTCCGCCGATCTCATTCAGTTTCTGATCGTCGGCTGTCAGTTTCATCGGAAACAGTTTCAGGCGAATCAACAGTGAATTCGGTAACAGGCAGGCAAAGCAGGCTGCCATCATGACCACGATAAAACTGACACCGTAAGCACCGGTAAGATCGCTGATCTGTATCAGCTCAATCCAGCGGTACTGGGTATGGCCGATGTAGTACCAGGAGAAGCCGGTCAGCAGATAGGCGCGGATGTATTCCAGGCCGACCCACACCACCGGCGCGGCCACAGGCAGGGGAACTCGAAACTGATGCACGGCTATGCGTGACAGTAAAACAAATACAGGGAAGTAACACGCCACATAAATCGCCAATGCGATCCAGGCGACGTACATGGTCGGGTGTCCCAGTCGCATCCATTGAAAGGCGGCGACGGTAAACAGCAGACCGCCGGAATAAATGGCCGTATACATCAATCGCGTTCTGCGCGGAATCCGCACCAGCAGTAACAGCGGGATCAGGCAGACCCAGCCCAGCGGACCAATATCTACCGGTGTGAAACTGGCCCACATCAGCACGGCGGTCAGCAGTGAAACAAAAAAGGCACCCCGCGCCGGCGCGGGAGAGGTTCGAGCCGTATTGATGATATTTTGAACGTCCTCACCCAGAGGCTGGTTGTTCGGCTGTTTCGATTGTGAGGGGAGTTGCTCAGACACAGGATGTGGTTCCAGCACTGGTTCATCAGAGGAAGTTTGATCGAAGGTCGATGTCGTTAAGCTCATGATTTCCATCCTTGGAATTCGGTGACTGCCCACGGAGGATGATGATCTCCTGTCGGCCAGGGAAACGTCCTGTTTCCTCGAAACCGGTCCGGTTTTTTAATTCGTCCTACGTGACATACTACGTTATTTTCTTGATCCTGATGGGGGACAATGACAGGGATTGCCCACCTTTTTGGTCTGATTGGCGTGATTTTTAATGAAATCTGCGATTTAAGAGTAGATCAATCAGGACGGAAAGTGCTGCTGCTACCATAAAAAGACGTCAACCTTAAAACCCGCCTGATAATGTTGATTGCCCGTCGCGAACAAGGCCACCGCATTGGCCTGGACGGTGGAATGCAGATCGGCAGAACCCATTGTCTTCAAAGGAGAAACAATGGCTTCACCCGCTTCCCATTTCACTTGCGCCGGCTGATAAGTGGGCCGGTTTCCGCTGGAATGAAAATCGTTACAGAGCCGCGCCGGCAGGATTTGAGGTTTGGGTGAGGGAAATCCCATAAACTGGCGGATCGCCGTTCGGACGAATAATTCGAAGCAAACCATGCTGCTGACTGGGTTTCCGGGCAATCCAAAGATATAGCAGGGATTCCCGTCCGCCCGTTCCAGCACCCCGAACCAGAGGGGTTTCCCCGGCTTCAGATTGACTTTATGAAATACCTGTCTGACTCCCGACTGTTCCAGTTCGTCAGGCACCAGGTCCCGTTCTCCCGCAGAAACGCCGCCGGACAGCAGCAGGAAATCACTATTTAAGCCTTCCTGAATTTTGGAACGCAGATGGTCCCGTTCATCTCGGGCGATACCCAGGGGCCGCGGCAGAGCATCCGCCTGCTGGATCTGTGTGTGCAGCATGACCTCATTGGAGTTGCGGATCTGTCCCGCTTGCGGGCTCTCTTCAGGAGCCACCAGTTCGTCTCCCGTCGCCAGAATCGCGACTGTGGGAGCAGGTCTGACCATCACCGTCGGGCTGCCGGTCTCTGCCAGGGCTCCAATTTCCTGAGGTCTCAGAAAGGTGCCAGCGGCGAGAACTGGCGCACCCGCTTCAAGCACCGATGATTGGGGAAGCATGTTCTTACCCGGAGACATCGGCCCCGTATCGATTTTCACCGAGCGGGCTGCTTCATCAATCTGGCAGTGTTCGATCTGCACGACGGCATCCGCTCCCTCAGGCAGAGGCGCGCCTGTCATGATCTGTGAAGTCTGACCTGACTGCAGCGCGATCGTGGGCACGGAGCCGGCATAAATGGTTTCCTGGATCTGCAGCGTGGCTTTCCCATCCCGAAAATCGCTACTCTTAACGGCAAAACCATCCATCAACGCTTTATCAAACGGGGGGATATTCAAATCGCTGACCGTGCCTTCAGCCAGGACGCAATGCCAGGCATCGAAAAGCGAACGCTGCACGGGAGGGGCTGGTTTCACAGTTTTCAGGATCAGTTGAAATGCTTCTTGAGCTGACAGCATGCGCGCTGTTCCCTCTCATGGTTTAAGTAGTGCTGAGTGTTCTGCCGGAAGTTGCAGGAAGTTCTTCAGTAACGTCAGGCCTTCCAGCGTCAGAAAACTTTCAGGATGGAACTGAACGCCGTGAATCGAAAAATCCCGATGTTTCAGCCCCATGATTTCTTTGGGATGGCCTTCTTCTTCAACCCAGGCACAGATTTCCAGTTCGTCCGGACAGGATTCCTCCGGAACAATCAGGCTGTGGTAACGGGTCGCCTGGAAGGGAGAAGGGAGATTCTGAAAAACGCCCGTCCCGTTGTGGTGTACCAGCGAGACTTTGCCATGCATCAGACGCGGGGCACGCACTACCTGGGCTCCGAAGACTTCCGCAATACACTGATGCCCCAGGCAAACACCGAGAATCGGAATTTTACCCGCAAAATGCGCGATGATCTCTTTGGAAAGTCCGGCTTCGCCCGGCGTACACGGGCCCGGGGAGATGATGATTTTCTCTGGCGCAGCGGTTTCGATGTCGGCGATCGTGGTCTGATCGTTCCGGGCCACCTCCATCTTCAGGCTGGGATCAATTTCACCGAAGCGTTGTACCAGATTATAGGTAAATGAATCGTAGTTATCGAGAACGAATATCACGTTACACCTTATCAGTAAAGTGGTTACAGTTTCGCTACAGTTGTACCCCAGAGCACGCAGGGGACGGTATTACCAGCCGAACAGAGGACTATGGATGCCGTATTCCAGACGGAAAATGGCTTGATTCCCAACTATCATAATCAACTGTTTGGGGAAAAGCGACTTGAGCCAGAGGTTTCATCTCAGCCTGCAGTTAAGGCTCCTTGACAGTAATAGTAGACAAGCTGTTAACTGCTTTGTTCTTAAGAATTTTGATGTTGACGAAAAATAGCCAAAATTGTTATGACCCCGCTCCTTAACTGAGCAAATCATTTCAGACTGTGTGTTTATGTATATTGTTTCTGGCCGCGTTGAACCGCAGTCAGAAAGGAATCCTCTGGGGATTAATGTTGAACTCCATATCGAAATCGAAATGGCTGCGGAATTATTCCGTCACGCGTCGCCAGCTCTTTTGGATGGTCGTATTTTTGCCTATTTTTTGCGCGATTTACTACCTTGCTTTCTGGCTGCGCTTCGAAGGCTCGCTCAATACAGATGGTGTGCTGGGGGATCAGGGATTTCGCATGTTTCGTTCGACGGTTCTCTGGGCAGTCGGGTTGAAAACATTTACTTTCTGGAGCACAGGCGTTTATAAAATTCGCAGTCGGTATATTACTACGCGGGATGGTTTTAATCTGGCACAAGCGGCGACCATCAGCTCAGCAGCCCTGGTCATCGTTGACTATCTGTTCTTTCCCCAGTTTATGCTGCCCCGTTCCGTATTTCTGATCGACTGGGGTTCCACCATTCTCGTAGTCTGTGGCTTCTGCGCGGTGATTCGCATGGTGCAGGACAGTGGCCGGATTCTGCGACAGCAGGAAAACTGTAAACCGACTTTCATTATCGGCGCCAACGAATCCGGTGCCGCGTTACTCCGCATCATTGAGCGTAATAAAAACTCCTGTCTGCGGGTTGTCGGTTTCCTGGATGATCACCCCAGTCGTATTGGAACGCGAATTAATAATATCCCAGTTCTCGGTTCACTCCATGAAATGTGTGATCTGGCGGAAAGATACGAAGTTTCAGATATCCTGTTGCCAGCAGATGAGTTTCCGGGCAAAACGATCCGACAACTGGTTGAGGCTGGAAACTCTGCTGAGATTCGCGTACAGGTTCTTCCCAGTTATCAGCAACTGCTCTCGGGCAAAGTGGAAATGAAACCGCGACCCGTCTGTATTGAAGACCTGCTGGGGCGCGAACCGGTGGAGCTCGATATGCCCGGCATCCGCAACTGGATGGACGATCGCGTGCTCATGGTCACAGGCAGTGCAGGAAGTATCGGCTCGGAAATCTGTCGTCAACTCCTGCTGTTTTCACCCAGTAAACTGATTCTGGTTGACCGTTCCGAGAACAGTCAGTTTTATCTGGAACGCGAGCTGAACAAACTGGGATATGCCGGCCGGTTTGATGTGGTGATCGCGGACATCAATGATTCCAAACGCATTCGTGCTGTCATGCAGGAATATCAACCCGATATTCTGTTCCATGCCGCTGCCTACAAACATGTACCGCTGATGGAAAGCAACCCGGGCGAGGCTGTGAAAAATATTGCCCTCGCAACCAAACGTCTGGCAGATCTGGCTGAGGAATTCGAAGTTGGTTCTTTTGTGATGATCTCCTCTGATAAAGCAGTGAATCCCACGAACGTCATGGGGGCCAACAAACGCATTGCCGAACTGTATGTGCAATCGCTGGCCGCGCGTTCGAAATGTCATTTCGTTACAGTCCGCTTTGGAAACGTGCTGGGCTCTGCCGGAAGTGTGGTGCCGATCTTTACTCAGCAGATTCAGAATGGCGGCCCGATTACCGTCACCGACGAACGCATGCAGCGTTTCTTCATGACCATTCCCGAAGCCTCCCAACTGGTGATCCAGGCAGGCGCCATGGGGCGGGGCGGTGAAATCTTTGTCCTCGACATGGGCGAGCCGGTCCGGATTACCGACCTCGCAGCCGACCTGGTCCACCTCTCCGGACTCAAACTGGGCGAAGATATCGAAATCGAATTTACCGGTCTCAGACCGGGAGAAAAGCTTTATGAAGAACTACATGTCGACGGCGAAAAGCATCTCTCGACATGCCATCCCAAAATCATGGTCGCCGAAAAAGTCAGTTTCAGCGAACAGTTCATTCTGGAAGCCTTCGAGAGACTCTCCGAGATGACGGAGCAGCCTTCTCCTCTGATTCTCGCTGAGATTCAACGCATCCTGCCGGAGTTTCAGTCTTCTGCAATCAAAACTGCTCTGGAGACGCTCAAACGCGCTGCCTGATCGTCTGCCGTGTATTCTCTGCATGAGTGTATTGCCTGTTTTGCTGCCCTGCGCTTTTCATCGCTGACGGAATTTGTTAGTTATAAGAAGATGAGAAGTGATCGTTTGATGGGGAAATTTCAATCTTCCACGGAAACGAAGGTCGGTTATGAACAGTGCGCTACGGTTTCTGATCCCGCTTATTCTGCTGACACCGGTTAGTTCTGGATGCAGCGAGAGTCCCGATTCTGATTCATCCCAGCCAGCATCTGCAGAAACGACAGGCAGGTTATTCGGCGCCTCTTTTCAGACGATGAACAATCCCTTCTTTGTCGATCTCGGTGCAGGATTGAAAAACGAGCTCGAAGCCAATGGCGATCGCCTGGTGATCCTGGATGCGCAGTTCAATTCCCTCAAACAGAAGAACGATCTGTCCGATCTGATTCTCCAGGGCGTGGCCGGTATTTTTGTGAATCCGGTCAACTGGGAAGGGCTCAAAGGATCATTGCTTGAAGCCAGTCGAAAAAAAGTTCCTGTCATCATCGTCGATGCGCCGGTGAAAAAAGCAGATGAAGAACTGATTGTCTGCACGGTGGCCTCTGATAATGTTCGTGCCGGAGAACTGGCGGCCCAGGCACTTGCCAAAGTGAACCCCCAGGCCAGGCTGGTTATCCTGCATCTGTCGGTCAATAAAGCCTGTATTGATCGGGTTGCAGGTTTCAAAACGGAACTGGAAAAACATCCGGAGATGAAAATTCTGGATGTCCAGGAAGCCCAAGGCACAACCGAGGGGGCACGACCCGTGATGCGCGATCTGATCGGTCGCTATCCCGATCTGAATTCGGTCTTCGCGATCAATGACCCCAATGCGCTCGGCGTCATTTCTGCGCTCGACTCAGCCAATAAACTGGACCAGGTGACCATCGTCACGGTGGATGGTTCGCAGGCCGGAATCAAGGCAATCCAGGCGGGTAAACTGCATTCGACGTCGGCGCAGTTTCCCCGGGAGATCGGCCAGATCGCTGCGGAAAAAATGCTGGCACACCTCCGGGGTGAACCGGTTGACAAAGATGTGAAAGTGCGCGTGGAACTGATTACTGCCGAAAATGCGGAGCAGTATCTGGAGTCGAATTAAATCATGTCAGTTGTCCATGCCGCGCCGCTGCTTCGCCTTGAGGGGATTACCAGACGTTTTGGAAACGTAACGGCCCTGGACAATGTCAGCTTTGCTGTGGAAGCCGGCGAAATTCATACCCTGCTGGGAGAAAACGGTGCCGGCAAAAGTACGCTGATTAAAATTCTGGGCGGGATCTACCAGCCCGACGCCGGCGAAATCTGGTCGGGTGAAAAACGGGTGGAACTCCGCCAGGTCAGTGACGCTGATCAACTCAAGATCCGCCTGATTCATCAGGAACTTTCGCTGGCCCCCAATCTCACGGTCGCCGAAAATATATTTCTCGGTCGCGAACCAGTGCGATTTGGATTACTGCAGAGGGGGGAAATGAATCGTCAGGTCGAAGCGTTACTGTCGCGACTGGGGCTCACGGAAATCAGGGATGTCACGGCAGTCGTCTCTCAGCTCAGCACGGCACACCAGCAACTGGTGGAAATCGCCCGTGCACTCTCTCAGGAGGCGCGGGTTTTAATTCTGGATGAGCCGACATCGTCGCTGTCGGAATCGGAAGTCGAAGCACTCTTCACTACCCTGCGACAACTGAAAGCGCAGGGGGTCGGCATCATTTATATTTCGCATCGCATGGAAGAGATCACGCGTCTCTCAGATCGAATTACGGTACTGCGGGATGGCAAGACCGTCGGGACAGCAAGAACCGGAGAGATCAAACCGGCGACCCTCATCGAGTGGATGGTGGGCCGCGACATCAAAGAGCATTTTCCCCGCCCTCCGTATAAGCCAGGCGAAATCGCATTGAAAGTCACCGGGCTCAGTTCTGCCTGTGTGCACGATGTTTCGTTCGAAGTACGCTACGGGGAGGTGCTGGGGCTGTCCGGACTCGTAGGAGCAGGTCGTACGGAACTGGCTCGCGCCCTGTTCGGCGTGGATCGCATTCATGCAGGCACGATTTCCATCGATGGGAAAATCGTGTCGATCAACGGCCCCCGTGATGCATTAAGACAGGGGCTGGTGCTGGTTCCCGAAGATCGTAAACATCAGGGCTTGATCACCGAACAGTCCGTGGCGTTTAATATTACACTCCCCTGGTTGAAGAAATGGATCCATGGATTACGCTTTGATGATCGGGGCAGAAACGAAATTGTAGCACGTACCATCAAGGGCTTCGATGTGCGTCTGTCCGATCCGGAACAGCCCATGCGCGACCTGTCCGGCGGCAATCAGCAGAAAGTACTCGTCGGTCGCTGGATGGAAGAGCCGCCCAAAATCTTAATCCTGGACGAACCCACGCGCGGCATTGATGTCGGCGCACGCGAAGACCTGTATCGCCTGATTGGTAAACTGGTCAGACAGGGCATGGCGTTGATTCTGATTTCCTCTGACCTGGATGAAGTCCTGAATATTTCGCACCAGGTGGGCACGTTTCAGGCAGGACGACTGACGGGCGTTTATCCGGCTGAACAGATCACGGCAGCCCAGATCATGCAGAAGCTGACAGGAGAAGAAGCGTGAAAGTAGTCAGACAAATGATACCCCTGCTGGCAGCGATCATTATTCTGCTGCTGTTGTTCCGCATCTGGGTTCCCACATTTTTAACTCCGGAAAACATGCTGGACCTGACGCAACAGATCTCCGTCAATACGATCCTCGCACTGGGCATGACCCTGGTCATCCTGATTGGCGGCATTGATCTGTCCGTCGGTGCGATCGTGGCTCTGGTCGGAACCACAACAGTGTACTGCCTCTCAGCCATTTCCGGTGATACGCAAAATGTATTCTATCTCCTGCTCTCGATACTGGCAGGCCTGGGAGCAGCTGCGGTGTTTGGAACCTTTCATGGGATCGCCGCTTCCAAAACGGCAATGCCTCCCTTTATTATCACCCTGGCATCCATGCTGATTGCGCGCGGCTGTGCTCTCCGCTTTAACAACGGATTACCGATACCGATTGGCGATCAGCAGACCATTTTGCTGGCGGTGGGCAATGGGCGACTTTTTGGCGTAGTACCTGTCCCCGTGGTTATCATGCTTACTCTGTTTGTACTGATGGCGCTGCTTCTGCATCGGACCCGCTTTGGACAGCATGTCTATGCGCTGGGAGGCAATCGCGAAGCAGCCCTGTATACAGGCATTCCTGTAATTCGTGTGGAGGTAATGGTTTACCTGATCTGCTCGGTTCTGGCGGGGGTGGCAGGCATGATTCACACTTCCCAACTGTACTCGGCGGAACCTGGATCAGGCGAAATGTTCGAGCTAACTGCTATCGCTGCCGTAGTTGTCGGCGGCACCAGCTTTACCGGGGGGCGGGGAACCATATTTGGCACCTTGATTGGTGCTGTCATCATCGGTATACTTGATAAAGGTCTAAATCAGGCTGGCATTCATTACTCGCTGCAATACATAGTAAAAGGGGCAGTGATTCTGATGGCCGTTTATCTGGATGTGAGACGCAATCGATAGACGGTATGTAAATCAGAATCATTTCTTTGTGTGTGTTGTAGGGGTTTTGTGGACGACGAAGTCTGCAAAAAAGTTGTCATTTTTTATGACGGGTGCCAGGACGTGAGCTAGGCTTGCTGTGTACGGATGGGCTGGGATTGCCTTGATGTACCTGTGATTGTGTTTTGCCCCTTACACAAAGATGTTCGCCATGACAGCTTCAAAACCGCATTATATTCGTCGTTACCTCGTAACGGTTATCTTACTCGTTCTCATCACGCCATTTCTGATTTATGGTGCCCACAAAAGTGTGGAAAGCATGAGTATCGCCCCCGAAAAGTGGGCGCCCGACTTCATGCAGTCCCGGAAGAATTACGATCAGTTCTCCAAAGATTTTGAGAGTAACGATCTGATTCTCATCAGCTGGCCGGGTTGTACCGTCGATGATCCGCGATTGATCGAATTTGAAAAGCAGATCAACGCACCGCGCAAAACCGATTTCGGCGAAACACATGAAACACTGTTTGACCGGATCGTCAGTGGTGCCGGGACCCTGGATGCACTGACTTCCCCGCCTCTCAAACTGCCGCGCGAAGAAGCGCTGGAACGGTTGAAGGGTGTGCTGGTCGGAAAAAATCTCGAAGACAGTTGCGCTGTCATTATTTTAACTTATCGCGGAAATGAACTGAGAACACAGTCCATAAACCATGTGCTGGATGTGGCGGAGGAAGTCTGCCAGATCCCCCGTGAAGACTTTCACATTACCGGCCCTCCCGTCGACGGTGTCGCCATCGATCAGGCAAGTATCCATAGCATCAACCTGTTTGGTGCCATCTCTGCAGTCGTGGCAACACTCCTCTGCTGGTTTTGTATTCGCTCATGGATGCTGACAGGTACGATTCTGCTGGCCGGGCTCTTCGGTCAGGGACTGGTGCTGGCGATGGTTTATTACCTGGGATATTCACTGGATGCCGTGCTGATTATCACACCCACGCTGATTTTCGTACTGACTATTTCAGCCGGCGTGCATCTGGTCAATTATTATTACGACGAATTAGTCTCTGAGCGTACACAGACAAAAGCGGATGCCGAAGCTGCAGTCCGCAACGGCTTTGCTAAAGGCTGGTATCCCTGTCTGCTGGCAGCTGTAACAACGGCGATTGGCCTGGGTTCGCTGATGGTCAGCCAGATCAGCCCGGTTGCACTGTTTGGTCTGATCGCTTCCGTCGGATTACTCATCACATTGGGAGTGCTGCTGCTGTTACTGCCCGGTGCCATGCAGCTCTGGCCTCCACAACAGATATTGAAAATGAACCGCGAAGGAAAATCCGTCCATTTGACAGGTTATTTCCCGCGTATCTCCGCGAAACTGGAAAAAGTACCTCGCCAGCTGGAACGCTATTCGGCTCCGATATTTCTTTCACTGCTGCTGCTGATGGCATTCTCAGCATATGGTCTGCTTTCGATTCGCTCGTCAGTCGATGTGCCTTCCCTGTTTCCACCCGGAAGCCAGGTGCTCAACGACTACAAGTTTAACGAAGATCGCATGGGACCACTGATTCCGGTCGAAGTGATTATTGAATTCGATGAGGACTGTAAAAAAACTTTTCTGCAGCGATTACGGATTATCGATGAGATCGAACAGACCATCGGTCAGATTGATGGCTACACCGGTACCATGTCGGCAGCGACCTTTGGACCTAATCCGGTGGAGCATAATGGATTTGAATCCATCTTCCGAAAAGTGGTCACGAATAAAAAGTTACAGGAAAATCGCGAAGCGGTGATCAATTCCGTGTATCTGTCTGATAATGGCGGCAATGAATCATGGCGGATCAGTGCCCGTGTTCCCGCGCTGGGGAAAGTTGATTACGGTGCCGCCCTGGCAAAGCTCAAGTCAACCTTGCAGCCGGCCTTGCAGAAATATGAAGAACAGGACGTCCATTTGACCGCGTACTACACCGGGATTATGCCGCTCATTCATACCGTACAACAGTTGATTCTACAGGATCTGACCTGGAGCTTTCTGACCGCCTTCGTGCTGGTGGCGCTGATGATTATTCTCGTGCAGCGCAGCATCGTGACCGGTTTGCTCAGCATGCTGCCGAACATTTTCCCGATTGTGGTTGTGTTCGGAATCATGGGCTGGCTGGATATTCCTCTCGATATTGGTGCTGTGATGACAGCCAGTGTCGCGCTGGGCATTGCCATTGATGACACGCTGCATTTTCTCGCATGGTTCCGTCGTGAAAAGGGAATGAACCAGAGCAGCGAACAGGCAGTTCGCTCAGCCATGAAGCATTGCGGTCGTGCGATGATTCACACCACCTTTATCTGTGGGCTGGGATTACTGGTCTTTGCCTTCAGTGATTTCATTCCAACACAACGTTTTGCCTGGATGATGCTGGCCTTGCTGACGACGGCGTTAATTGGAGATTTGCTCTTCCTGCCAGCAATGTTGATTCAGCCATTTGTGAAACATCTGCAGTTTGCCGGCGCACGGTTCCCCAAAGGAATGAAAATCAGGACAACCACTTATTCCACAGAGTGAACTTTCCGATCAAAGTGCATCCAGGCTCGCATGCTGACCCATTTTGTGCAGCATCTCACGGCGTTCCTGGATGCGTTTAACCAGATCAATGCGTTGCCGTTCATGGCGTTTTTCAATACGCCGTTGTGCCTGGTAAAATGCACGCAGGATAGATTTCTGATCCTGGCTGCCGTCCTTGAATTTGATCGCCAGCTCTGCGACCGCTTCCGGCCCCAGACTGTTTACCAGGATTTCATCTTCCATAGATAGAAAAATCCGCGCACTGCCCGGATCTCCCTGGCGTGCAGTCCGGCCCGTTAATTGCCGGTCAATCCGCGCGGATTCATGGAGTTCAGAACAGATGACGTGCAGTCCGCCCCGTTCCGCTACACCTTCACCCAGCAGGATGTCAGTCCCGCGCCCCGCCATGTTCGTGGCAACGGTAATGCGGCCTGGCTGGCCTGCCTCTTTGATGATGGCAGCTTCATTTTCATGATTTAAGGCATGCAGCACTTCATGCTCCAGTCCGGCCTGCAACAGCAGAGCAGAGAGCTCATTCGACAGGTTTACTGATCGCGTTCCAATCAGAACGGGTCTGCCCTGGCGATGCATTTCTGCCGTTTCCTGTACGATCGCATTCCATTTTTCTGCGGCTGTCAGAAAGATCTCTTCCGGATATATTTCTCGTCGGCTGGGCTGATTTGTGGGAATATGAATGACGGGAGTCGAGTAGACTTTTTTCAGTTCACTGGCGGCCGATTTTGCGGTACCTGTCATGCCGGACATCCGGGGATAGCGGGCAAACAGTTCCTGCACCGTCGTCTGGGCACCGACTTTGGTGGGGGTGGTAATCTCCACGTCTTCTTTGGCTTCAATTGCCTGATGGATCCCGTTCTGCCACATGCGACCTTCTGCGATGCGCCCCGTGAATTCATCGACGATTGCTACCTTCCCGTCCCGGACGACATATTCGCGTCCTTTGTGAAAGTAGTTCTGCACGCGAAGTGCCCGTTCGGAAGCCAGGTAGGCCGTTCCCGTATCTAAAGCCGACGGGGCATCTTCTTCCAGCAGCATTTCGCGTACGAGGCGGCGGCCTGCTTCTGTCAACTCCATGCCCTTTTGCGGTCCATGGTCGATATAATGTTCGTTTTTCAATAACCGCGAAACATGCAAAGCACCCCAGCGGCAGACGCTTTTCAGCTGACGTTCTTCACGACTGTCCTGCTGACCGATAATCAGGGGCGTGCGCGCTTCATCGATCAGAATACTGTCCGCTTCGTCAATGATAACCATATAGGGAGCGCGGGGATTGACCAGCAGCTTTGCTGTTTTGTCGCTGCGTCGACCGAATAACTGCTGGCGGCGCGTGTTAATCGACGTTTTCTGGCCCGGGATACTCAGCAGGTCTCGCAGATAATCAAAACCAAATTCCCGCGCGGTGCCATATGTGATATCACAATCATAAGCATCCCGCCGTTCATAAGTGGAAGAGTCTGAAATGACCACTCCCACGGTCATCCCCAGCGAGTGATACACGGGGCTCAACCAGGCTGCATCGCGTTCTGCCAGATAATCGTTGGCCGTCGCAATATGGATACCCGCTTCAGGGAGTGCATTCAGGCAGAGTGCCAGAGCTGCTGTCAGTGTTTTACCTTCTCCCGTCTGCATCTCGGCGATTGCACCTTCATGTATCGCGAAGGCACCCAGGTATTGTACCGGGTAAGGGGTCAGGCCCAGATGCCTCTGCATCTGTTCGCTGACGATGGCAAACGCTTCCGGCATGAGATTCGTCAGCGACTCTCCGCTCTGAACCCGGTATCGCAGGGAATGCCATTCATCAAACAGCTGGGAATCGGTCTGCGAATGGTATTCGTCTCGCAGGCTCTGGACCTGGTAGACCATGTCCCACCAGAGAGACGGAACTTCATTTTCGCCTGTCAGCAGGAAACCGCGAATTCGATTCTTCAGTGAGGTGATAAAGTTCGCCACGATGACTGTTATAATCCTGACAATAAAAAAGAAAGATTGTATCTGTCTAGTTTAACTGAATGGCAGTACTGTTTCGATCCTTTTTATCCTACTTGCGGATTGCTGCCTCCGAAAACCGGGCCCTGTGGAATTTTGGCAACACTGCCTGTGAACCAATGTGGTTTTAAGGCAACAATTTAGGGATTTAGAATACGAAAACGGATCATTTCCAGGGAATGACAGAAAAACGCATCTTTCGTGCCGCTGGACAGACTGCGGTCAGAGAAGTGGAGGCAGCGCAGGGGCAAGGTGCCAGTAGTCGCAGGTACCAAGGGTCCTCAGTGAAGAAGCGTCACTGCAGGAGTGGCTCTCGGCTTTGATTCCGATCCCGGCAGGCAGTCTTTTATTTGCGGGACGGGATCTGTGGGGAATCCGTCGATTTCTCGTGGCGGTCAGCGAGTCGCTTTCCGTTTCTGGTCGAAGGTGCGCTGACCAGGGGATTTTCTGCGCCGTCCAGTGGCTGGCCGGGTTTGATATCAGCCAGTCGCTGTTGCGCGCGTGCTCCATATTCCTGGGAGAGTTCGAAGCCCACAAACTGTCGCTCCAGTTTTTTCGCAACTGCCAGGGTGGTTCCACTTCCCGAAAAAGGATCCAGAACGACTTCCTCGGGATGAGAACAGGCGCGGATGATGCGACCGAGCAGCTGTTCGGGCATCTGGCAGCCATGCCAGCCCTGTCGCTCTTTAAACGTCCCATTGATCCGGGGGAAGTACCACGTATCTTCCTCCGACTGGAAACTCTCGGGGATGTCCTGTGGCCTTAAGATCCAGGTATCATCGGGCAGACGTCCTTTCGGGTTCGCGCGTTTATCGCCGTAGACCAGTTGTCGGGCCGAGGGAACACGGATGGCCGGATCATCTGCATTGAAAGTAAACTGCTTTGGATCTTTCACCATGTAAAACAGGTGAGCGTGTGAACGGCTGAATTTATTTTTGCAGTTCACACCAAAAGTATAATACCAGATGACCCAGCTGCGACAGGTCAGGCCCAGCTCGCGCTGCATCATGACTTTCAACTCTGCAGCATATTCATCTCCAATCGCCAGCCAGAAAGTGCCATCCGGTTTTAACAGCCGCTCGACCTCTTTCAGCCAGAGCTGGCACCAGTCCAGGTACTGTTCACTCTCCAGCCGATCTTCGTACTGATCGTATTCGTAACCGATATTGAAGGGAGGATCGGCAAATGCCAGATCAATGGACTCCGCTTCCAGTTCCTGCATGCCTGTGATGCAGTCCTGAATATGTATCTGATTGAATTTCGTCATGGGAGACCGTCGTGCCGGAGGGAGAGAGCAGGTAATCAGTTTTTTCTACGAATGCGTTTGTAGCGAACATTACAGCCGATCGCAATGGTTTCCGTCGTTTCCGGCTGCTTCCCGTTTAAGATTGCTTCGATTGCCTCACTCACGTAGTTCTGACTGACTTTGCTGGCATCGGTCGAGTCGTCCATGGCGCCCATGTACACAATTTTGCGTTCCTTATTTAACACAAAAAATTCGGGAGTCCGAGTAGCACCGAACTTCTGCCCGATTTTCTGGCTTTCATCGAACAGATACGGAAACACGAACTGCTTTTCTGTCGCCCGTTCTTTCATTTTTTCCAGGCTGTCTGCGGGCACCAGATTGACATTTACGGCGATCACCGCCACGGGTGAATCTTTGGCAGAATATTTTTTCGCCAGCTGGTTCAACCGGCCTTCATAATCCACCGCATACGGGCAGCTGTTACAGGTAAACGCGATCACCAGGACCGGTTTGTCCTGAAACGAATCACTTGAGTACGATTTGCCATCCGTTGCCGGCAGTTTGTCCCAGGTCGGTGCCTGATCTCCCACGTCCAGTACGGGATTGTATTTCCCCGCTCTGAGTGACGATTCACTGGTAAGCAGACAGCAGGCAGAGACAGCCAGAAGTAATAAAAATTGTCGTGAAGCAGACATCCGATTCAACCTCAAAAATAGTCTGGAAAAATATCAGGCGTCGATTTACCAGGGAACGTCAAAATGAACTCGAGCCGCCAGCGCTTTCAACTGGTTTGCATGATCACGGTGCACGAGCAACCCTTCACTTAAAGCACGCTGTGTCTGTTCCCACTCGAATTCTCCTGGCAAGCGGACGGGTTCATTTTCGCTGACCGTACTCAACTGGTGGATGGCTTTGATTGCCGAATCCAGTTCATCATGAAAGTGTTCTTCTTCGACAAACTGTTTCAGGTCGATCACGTAAAAGAAATGTTCCGAGCCTTCGATTTCCGGCGGTCTGGTTTTATTGATCGGCAGTTTTCCCCCGGCCAGGGCACCGGTCAGAATTGAACTGACCATTGCCAGACCATAACCCCGCGGGCCGGCAGCGGGCAGCAATGTTTTGACTGCGGTGGAATCAGTGGTCTCTTTGCCTTCGCTGTCCAGTGCATAACCGGACGGGACAGGCAGCCCATACATGGCCTGCGTTTCCAGTTTACCCCATGATGTTTTTGCGCACGCCATATCCAGGACAAAGGGCGCCCCTTCACGGGTCGGCACACCCCAGGCGATGGCATTATTTGCGGTGGCACCCTGGGTGCTGCCGTGGGCGGCGACCGTCGCTCTGCCTGTGTTGGTGGTGCAGTATCCGATCATGCCGGCACGAACCGCCATCAGCACATACACGGCGGCAGCGCCAAAATGATGGCTGTTGCGAACCACAACCGTTCCCGTTCCAACTTCCCCCGCTTTTTTGATCGCCAGTTCCATGGCGCGGGTCGCCGCGACGTGTCCCATCGACTTGCTGCCGTCCAATACTGCGATGGCGGGTGTTTCTTTGAGGGTCAGAATCTGTGCCCGGGGATCGATGTCCCCCATGTCCATTGAATCGAGATAACGTTCCGCGGTGCGACTGCCGTGCGAGTGAATGCCGCGGAGGTCGGCTTCGATTAACCGGTCGGCCGCAATTTCCGCTTCGACCTCAAACATACCCATCCGCACGAACAGCTTGACCAGCAGTGCTTTCAGCGGTTTCAGGGGAATCTGAACTTCCTGGGTTGGATCCTGAGGCGGTGCAAAATGATCCGACGACATAATTGTGGCTCTTTTAGTAGGGTGTAGTACCCGCGTTCATCATCACGACCGCGGGCCGGGAACTCGTCTCTTCATCATATAATAACCACCCGCCAATTCCAGCCTGATTCCCCTCCAGCCGGAGGACTCGAAAAAAGTTTTCCGATTCACAATCTTCATGATAAAAGTTCAGCAATATTGATTTTTATTCCGCTGACAGATCGACGCGGATGATTTCTTTGTCGTTGCGGGCAAACACACTTTTCATGGCAAAGGCAGGATGCGACCAGATTGTCATTCGCCGCTGGACAGGCCTCGTCGGTTCGATCAGTTTGGCGCGGCTCAGTTCTTCGTAGCCCGCTGGTGTCAGGTTCGCGATGATCAGATCTCCCTGTTCGTTGTGCAGAAAGTAGCGGTCTTCGTGGGGAATGATAAACGCGTTCCACCAGCGGCCTTTGCCTGTCGCCTGTTCGGTTTCCCACAGTCGTTTACCATTACTCGCATCCAGGCCTCTCAATTGCCCGTAACTGTCGACGCCGTAAATGTTCTTTCCATCAAAAACAGGCGTCATCATAATCGGATGCAGCCCGTCGGTATTGATTTCGCTGTCACTGGTGCCTGCCCAGACGATTTTTGCCTGGCTGCCGTCCGGCGAGACTTCAATCATTCGCGGGCCGTTATAAAAGCTGGCGACAAACAGCCGGTTTCCCGCTTTGCGAGGCGTG